>NZ_JAHWBL010000120.1:0-1052 GCF_029493445.1 Nocardioides sp. ChNu-99
AGCAGGCCGGGGTCGACGCAGCCCGGGCGGAGCGGGACGCCGCGGTCCGGGCCGCCCCGGCGCGGGCCCTGGTGGGTGCCCACGACCGGGCCGCCCGTGCGCTCACCCGGGCGGAGGCGTCGGCGGACGCCGCCCTGCGGGCGGTGGGCACGGCCGCGCACCTCGTCACCGGCACCCTCGAGCTCGACTTCGGCGACGGCTCGCCGGCCGGGACGCCGGAGGTCGACGCAGCCACGGCCCGCCGGGCTCTCGACGACGTCGTGGGTCGCCGCCACCGGTGCGAGGCCGTCGCGGGCCACGACACGACGCTGGGGCGCCTGCGGGCCGCGGCGACCACCCGCGACGCCGAGCTGCGCGCGGTGGACGAGGAGGTGGCGGCCCTCGAGGCCGAGGCGCGCGACCTGCCGGCCCGCCTCGTCACGCTCCGCGACGAGGTCGCGGCGGGCGTGGGCGCCGTCGAGGCGATCACGACCACCCGCGGCCGCCAGGGCGAGGTCCGGGCCGGGCTCGAGGCCGCGCGACGGGCGGGCGAGCTCACCGCGACCCTCGCCGTGGCCGAGCAGGACCTGCTCGACGCCACCGCCCGCACGCAGCGCGGCCGCGAGCGGCTCCTCGACCTCCGCGAGGCCCGCCTGGAGGGCATGGCCGCCGAGATCGCGCAGGGCCTCGCCGTCGGCGGCGCCTGCCCGGTGTGCGGCTCCTGCCAGCACCCGGAGCCCGCCCGCCGGGCGCACGACGCCCCCGACGCCGCCGCCGAGAAGCAGGCGCGCAGCGCCCTCGACGACGCCGAGGTCGAGCAGCAGGCGTACGCCGACCGCGTCCGCACGTTGCGCGAGCAGCTGGCCCGCGCCCGGGAGGCGGCCCAGGACCGCCCCGTGGACCGGTGGCGCACCGAGGGCGAGGACCTCGCCCGTACCCTGACCGCCCTGACCGCCGAGGTCGCCGCGCTCCCGGCCGCCCGCGCCGCGCTCGCCCGCGCGGAGGAGCGGCAGGCCTCGCTCGGCGACGAGCTGCGCCGGCTCGAGGGGCGCCGCTCGGCGCTCGCCGCCGCC
>NZ_JAHWBL010000121.1:0-741 GCF_029493445.1 Nocardioides sp. ChNu-99
CCGGTCGCGCTGGCGGCGGCGCTCCCGGCCGCGGACCAGGAGCGGGTCGGCCGCGACCTGGCGCGCGCCCTCGACGCGGTCGAGCGGCGCGGGCTGGCTGCGCCGGACGTGGTCACCCGTGCCCGCTCCGCGGTGCTCGGTCGTCTCACCCCGACCGCCCAGGGCGACGCCCGGCGCGCCCGGCGGCGCCGCTGGGACCCCCCGGCGCCGAGCGTCGGTGCGACCCGGTAGACCTTCTCCCGTGACCACGCCCGAGCCCCCCGAGCCCGAGCAGCCCTCGCTGCTGCCGGAGCTGCGGGGCGCCGTGCGGGGGGCGGTGCGCGAGGCCCGCGCCGAGACCGCGGCCGCCACCGCGAAGCGGCGGAAGGAGGTCGAGCCCGCGGAGGTCGACCCCGTCGCGGAGGTCCTGGTGGACGTTCCGCTCGCGCACCTCGACCGGCCGTTCGACTACCTCGTGCCGGCCGCGATGGCCGACACGGCGCGGCCCGGGGTGCGGGTCAAGGTGCGGTTCGCGGGGCAGGACGTCGACGGCTTCGTCGTGGCCCGGCGCGCGGCCTCCGACCACCCCCGGCTGCAGCCGCTGCGCCGCGTCGTCAGCGCCGAGCCGGTGCTCCACGCCGACGTCGCCGAGCTGTCGGCCCGGGTGGCGCGGCGCTACGCGGGCGCGCGCGCCGACGTGCTGCGCCTCGCCGTGCCCCCCCGGCACGCGACGACCGAGAAGGCGGCGCCCGTCGCCGCCAC
>NZ_JAHWBL010000122.1:0-526 GCF_029493445.1 Nocardioides sp. ChNu-99
AGCTTTAATCAGTCAGGCGTTGGGTCCACATGTCGTGGGTTGCCCTATATGTGTCTGGCGGCTTCTTTGTGGAACCGTCGATGAAGCAGCTCGTGTTGTTGCTGCTGGTGTCTGTTAGTACTGCTGTTGCACTGTCTGCCTTTCGGGGTGGGGGGTGTGGTGGTGTGGAACGCGGGGCTGGTGGTGTCAGGTGGGTTGTGTGTGGCGCACTGTTGGGTCCTGAGGGATCACGCGGAAGTTCTCGTGTGGTTTGCTCTGGTGCCTCCTTTGTGGTGGCTGCCTCGTTGTGGGTGGTTGCTGGGTTGGTGGGTGTGTTGTTTGAGAACTGGACAGTGGACGCGAGCATCTTTTTAATAAGTGCTTGATGCGAGTTTATGTAGAGATCCTTAACGCATGACGAGACGCATTGTTTGTGTTTTGTCGTGTTGTGGTTTGTTTGGCAAGCTGTTAAGGGCACATGGTGGATGTCTTGGCACCGAGAGCCGATGAAGGACGTTGGAGCCTGCGATAAGCCCTGGGGAGTTGG
>NZ_JAHWBL010000013.1:0-69544 GCF_029493445.1 Nocardioides sp. ChNu-99
GGCCCAGCGCCACGCGCTCGTCGCGCGCGGCCTCCGCGTCGAGGACCGGCGGCGTGCGGGGCTCGACGACGAGCGCGCCCGCTCCCCCGGGTGGGGCCGGCAGGACCCCGGCCGGCGCGCCCGGGTGGGCCCGCAGCCGGACCGCCGTGCCGACCACGTCGTCGTACGGCTCCCCCACCCGCCAGCGCTCCCGCACCCCCGTCCGGTCGGCGGCCCGCACCCGCGCGCGGGCGTTGAGGCGGTCGAGGTCCTCGACGGGCGGCGGGCGGTACGGCGAGAGCAGGGGGTCGAGGTGGGCCACGCCGTCGACGACGTCGCCCGCGTCGTCGACGCCGAGGAAGCCGGTGTGCTTGCGCACGAGGCGGTGCCAGTCCGCGTCGCCCTGCGGGTGCTCCGGCGCCAGGCAGACCACCGTCCAGCTGACGGCGACCTTGTCGGGCCACGCGGGGTCGGTGCGCAGCGCGCGGCCGCGCACCTGCACCACCGACTGGCTGGTGGTGGCCGCCGTCAGGTCGACCACCCCCGTGACGCGCCGGGCGTCCCACCCCTCGCCGAGCAGGCCCTTGGTGCCCACCAGCACCCGCCCGCCGCCCGCCTCGAACCAACCGGTCACCTCCCGCACCCAGCGGCGGCTGCGCCAGGCCCCGGTGGTGCCGACGAGCCGGGCCAGCGGTGCCGTCCCCGCCTCGGGGGTGCCCTCCTCGACCGGCTCCACGCGCAGGGTGGCGGCCAGGCCGGGGTCGTGCGCGGCGACGTGGGCGGCCAGGTCCGCGAGCGTGCGCGGGGCCCCCGCCACGGTGCGGGCGGTCACGAGCAGCGGGTCGAGCGCCGCGGTCACCGGGTCGGCGGCGAGCCGGTCGAGGATCGCCCACGCCGACCCGGCCCGGCCGTCCACGACGCCGCGCAGCGTCATCGGCACGGTCGCCGTGGCGCTCTCGTGGTCGCACACCACGAGCAGCCGCAGGCGGTCGCCGAGCTCGGCGGCCTCGTGGGTCACGATCTCGACCGTCGCCGTCGCCTTGGCCTCCGAGCGGGCGAGCACGCGGTCGACCACGCTGCGCCCCCGCCGTACCCCGTTGCGGGTCCAGACGCGACCCACCGCGGGGAGGGTGCGGCGAACGACGTCGAGCACCCGCGCGTCCTCCGGGTCCTCGCTCGGCACGACGCAGCGGCGCAGCCAGTCGTCGAGGAGCAGCACCCAGTCGTCCACGTCGGGCGGCACCCGGTGCTCCTCCCGGGGCCGGGCGCCCTCGGGGAGGTCGAGGAGGCCGGCGTGGGCGAGGCGCAGCGCCGCGTCGGCCAGCCGCGGCTCCGCCAGCGCGAGCGTCGACCACGCGACCCGGCGTTCCGCGCGCGTGGGCTCGACGAAGCGGCGCTCCAGCCACGTGCGGAACGGGGTCGTCCCGAACGCCGGGTCCTCGAGCATCGCCCGCAGCTCGGCGAAGCGCAGGCCGCCCTCGGCCAGCCAGTCGCGCTCCGCCGACGTCGGGGTGGTGAACCAGGCGGTCTCCGCGAACGGCGCCAGGTCACCCTCGCGCACGACCGCCGGGACGCTGGCGGCGTAGGCCACCGGGCCGAACAGGGTGTCGACCACGGCGCCCTGCGCCCGCGAGAGCGTCTCGCGGGGCGTCGCCGTCAGCCCGAGCACGCGGGCGCCGGGCACGCGGTCGAGCAGGGCCACCAGCAGCTCGCCCCACAGGTCGAGCAGGTGGTGGCACTCGTCGAGCACGAGCAGGAGCGGGCCCGCGGTCGCCAGGCGCTCGACGAGGTCGGCGCCGTTGGGGTGCAGCCGGGCCACGAGGTCGTCCCCCGGCTCCCCCGGCTCCCCCGGCTCCCCCGGCTCCCCCGGCTCCCCCGGCTCCTCCGGCTCGTCGGGTACGTCGGACGTGCCGGGCTCCCCGTCGTCGGCACGGAAGACCGCGACGGACTGGTAGGTCAGCGCGGTGAGCGCCGCGTCCAGCGAGCGGTCGGTGCCGACCTCGAGGCCGAACGCGTGCGCGGCGGCGGCCCACTGCCCCTGGATCGCGGTGTTGGGGGCCAGCACGACGACCCGCTCCGCCTCGCCGGCCGCCAGGGCGTCGCGGGCCACCGCCAGGCCCACCCACGTCTTGCCCGACCCGGGCGGCAGCACCACCCACGAGCGGGACGGCACGCCCGCGGCGCGCTTCGCGCCGTGGTCGGCGGCGAGGGCCGCCAGGGCGAGGCGCTGGTGCCGGCGCCAGCCCGCTGCCCCGGGCGGCGGCGCGGGAGGGGCGGCGGCCTCAGCCCCAGAAGACACGGTCGACGACCGCCCGCGCGTGCCGCGTGGTGCGGAGGTGGTCGTTGACCATGGCGTCGACCTCGCCGGTCGCGTAGCCCAGCACCTCGGCGACGGCGCTGCGCTCCCGCGTGTCCCGGGGCAGCTGGTCCGACGGCTTGCCCCGCACGAGGGTCACGGCGTTGCGCAGCCGGCTGACGAGCCGCCACGCCTCCGCCAGGGTCGCGGCGTCGTCGTCGCCGAGCAGGCCCGCCTCCCGCGCGGCGTCGAGCGCCTCGAGGGTGCGCGGCGTGCGCAGCCCGGGCACGCGACCGGCGTGCTGCATCTGCAGCAGCTGCACGGTCCACTCGATGTCGGCGAGCCCGCCGCGGCCGAGCTTGAGGTGGGTCGCGGGGTCGGCGCCGCGCGGCAGCCGCTCGGTGTCGACGCGCGCCTTGATGCGGCGCACCTCCGCCACCGCGTCCTCGTCGAGCCCGTCGGCGGGGAAGCGCAGGGGGTCGACCAGCTCGTGGAAGCGGGCCCGCAGCGTCGCGTCGCCGACGACCGCGTCCGCGCGCAGCAGCGCCTGGAACTCCCACACCGACGACCAGCGGCGGTAGTAGGCGGCGTACGAGTCCAGCGTGCGCACCAGCGGGCCCTGCTTGCCCTCGGGGCGCAGGTCGGCGTCGACCTCCAGCGGCGGGTCGGTGCCCGCCACGCCGAGCTGGCCGCGCAGCTCGCCCACCACCGCCTGGGCGTACGACGCCGCTGCGGCCGCGCGGTCGGCGTCGACCTCGCCGTCGGGCCCGGGCAGCGGGTCGTGGACGAACACGACGTCGGCGTCCGAGCCGTAGGAGAGCTCGAACCCGCCGTAGCGGCCCATCGCCACGATCGCCATGCGGGTCGGCGGCCCGTCGAGGCCACGGGCGCGGGCGACCGCGCGCGTCGCGGCGTCGAGGGTGGCCTCCAGGGTCGCGTCGGTGAGGCGCGAGAGGGCGGCCCCCACGGTGGCGACGTCGGTGACGCCGAGCAGCTCGCCGCAGGAGATGCGGAACAGCTCGCGCCGCCGTACCGCCCGCACGGCGCGCACCGCGGCGCCCAGGTCGTCGTGGCGCCGCGCGCCCGAGAGCATCTCGGCGGTCAGGGCCTCGGCGCTCAGCGGCGCCAGGTCCTGGCCCAGGATGCGCACGCCCTCGGGCTCGCGCTGCAGCAGGTCGGTGGCGTAGCGCGAGGTGGCGAGCACCCGGGCGAGCCGCTCGGCGACCTCGCCCTCGTCGCGCAGCAGCCGCAGGTACCACGGCGAGGAGCCCAGCGACTCCGAGATGCGGCGGAATCCGAGGAGACCGGCGTCCGGGTCGGGGGCGTCGGCGAACCACGCGAGCAGCACCGGCAGGAGCGTGCGCTGGATGCGCGCGGTGCGCGACAGGCCGGCGGTGAGCGCCTCGAGGTGGCGCAGGGCGGCGGCCGGGTCGAGGTAGCCGAGCGCGGCGAGCCGCTGCTCGGCCGACTCCGGCGAGAGCCGCGCGTTGGCGCCGGGGATGCGCGCGACCGCCTCGAGCAGCGGGCGGTAGAAGATCTTCTCGTGGAGCCGGCGCACCTCGCGGCGGTGGTGGCGCCACTCCTTCTCCAGCTCGACCACGGAGTTGCGGGCGTGGCCCATCGAGCGGCCGAGGCGGCGCAGGTCGGCCTCGTCCTCGGGCACGACGTGGGTGCGGCGCATCTGCCACAGCTGCATCCGGTGCTCGAGGGTGCGCAGGAACGCGTAGGCCTCGTGCAGCGCGCGCCCGTCCTCCTGCCCGACGTACCCCCCGCGGGTCAGCTCGGCGAGCGCGCTCAGGGTGGCCTGGCTGCGGATCCGCTCGTCGCCGCGCCCGTGCACGAGCTGCAGCAGCTGCACCGCGAACTCGACGTCGCGCAGCCCGCCCGAGCCCAGCTTGAGCTGCCGCGCCGCCTCCTTCGACGGGATGTGCTCCAGCACCCGGCGCCGCATGGCGCGCACGTCGGTGACGAAGTTGTCGCGCTCCGCCGCCCGCCACACGAAGGTCTGCGCCATCTCCAGGTACGCCGCACCCACCGCCGCGTCGCCGGCCACCGGGCGGGCCTTGAGCAGCGCCTGGAACTCCCAGGTGCTGGCCCAGCGCTCGTAGTAGCCCTCGTGGCTGGCCAGCGTGCGGGACAGCGGGCCGTGGCGGCCCTCGGGCCGCAGGTTCGCGTCGACCGGCCAGATGCTGCCCTCGCCCGTGTGGTCGGAGCAGACCTGCATGAGCTGCGAGGCGAGCTTCGTCGCCGCGCGCGTGGCCGCGTCCGGGTCGGCGCCCTCGGCGGGCTCGTGCACGAAGACGACGTCGACGTCGGAGACGTAGTTGAGCTCGTGGCCGCCGCACTTGCCCATGGCGACGACGGCCAGGCGCACGTCGCCGGCCGCCTCGCCCACCCGGGCGCGCGCCACGGCGAGCGCCGCCTCGAGGGTGGCCGAGGCCAGGTCGGACAGCTCGGCGGCGACGTCGTCGACCCCGAGGTGGTGGGCGAGGTCGCGCGCGGCGAGACGCAGCAGCAGGCGCCGGTACTCCACCCGCAGCGCGTCGACCGCCGCGCGGTCGGCGTCGGGGCCGGGCAGCGCGGAGACGGGGTCGGTGTCGGCCGGGTCGGCGCCGACGGCGCGCAGCAGGCTCTCGCGCAGCGCCCAGGCCGCCGGCCGGGTCGAGCCCAGGAAGGGGTCGGTGAGCTCGCGCCACTGCTCGGGGTGGCGTGCCAGGTGGTCGCCCAGTGCGGTGCTCGCACCGAGCACGGTGAGGAGCCGCATCGCGGTGCCCTCGTCGTCGGCCAGTGCCGCGAGGAGCGCCTCGGCGCCGCCCGCGACCTCGTGCTCGCCCACCCGGTCGACGAGCTGGACGAGCTGGGTCAGCGCGGTGTCGGGGTCGGCCGTGCGCGCGAGGATGGTGAGCACCGCCGGCGCGTGCGCACCGAGGGTCGACAACTGCTCCGCCGCCTCGTCGACGTCGGCGAAGCCGGCCCGCAGCAGCGTGGCGCGGCTCGGCGCGCGCTCGACCACCCAGCCCACCCCCGCCCGGTCAGATGACCGGCAGCATGCGGTCGCGCTCGAAGGCGGAGACCTGGGTGCGGTACTCCTCCCACTCCGAGCGCTTGTTGCGCAGGAAGAAGTCGTAGACGTGCTCCCCCAGCGCCTCGGCCAGCAGCTCGGAGGACTCCGCGATGGTGATGGCCTCCGACAGCGTCTTCGGCAGCGGGTCGATCCCGAGGCTCTTGCGCTCGCGCTCGGTCAGCGACCAGACGTCGTCCTCGGCCTCGCGCGGCAGCTCGTACTCGTTCTCGATGCCCTTCATGCCGGCGGCGAGCACGACGGCGTACGCCAGGTAGGGGTTGCACGCCGGGTCGATGGTGCGCAGCTCGACGCGGGTCGACTGGCTCTTGTTCGGCTTGTACATCGGCACGCGCACCATGGCGGAGCGGTTGTTGTGGCCCCAGCAGATGTACGACGGCGCCTCGCCGCCCCACAGCAGGCGCTTGTAGGAGTTCACCCACTGGTTCGTCACGACGGTGATCTCGCCGGCGTGGCGCATGAGGCCGGCGATGAAGTGCCGCCCGGTGCGGGAGAGCTGGTACTCCGCCCCCGCCTCCCAGAACGCGTTGCGGTCGCCCTCGAAGAGCGAGACGTGCGTGTGCATGCCCGAGCCCGGGTGCGAGGTGAACGGCTTCGGCATGAAGGTCGCCCAGATGCCCTGGCTGAGCGCCACCTCGCGGATGACCGTGCGGAACGTCATGACGTTGTCCGCCGTGCTCAGCGCGTCGGCGTACCGCAGGTCGATCTCCTGCTGCCCCGGCCCGCCCTCGTGGTGGCTGAACTCCACCGAGATGCCCATCGCCTCGAGCATGGTGATGGCCTCGCGACGGAAGTCGGAGCCCATCGACTGCGGCGTGTGGTCGAAGAAGCCCGTGCGGTCCACCGGCACGGGGTCGGCGCCGACCTCGGGGATGTCCTTGAGCAGGTAGAACTCGATCTCGGGGTGGGTGTAGAAGGTGAAGCCCTTCTCCGCCGCCGCCGCGAGGTTGCGCTTGAGCACGAACCGCGGGTCCGCGTACGACGGGCTGCCGTCCGGCATCACGACGTCGCAGAACATGCGCGCGGTCGAGGGCCCGGTCGCGCGCCACGGGAGGATCTGGAAGGTCGAGGCGTCGGGCAGCAGGAGCATGTCGGACTCGTAGACCCGCGCGAAGCCCTCGATGGCCGAGCCGTCGAAGCCGATGCCCTCCGAGAAGGCCCCCTCGAGCTCCGCCGGCGCGACGGCGACCGACTTCAGCGACCCGAGCACGTCGGTGAACCAGAGCCGGACGAACCGGACGTCGCGCTCTTCGAGTGCGCGGAGAACGAAGTCTTCCTGCTTGCCCATGGCGCCACCCTAGTGGTCGGCGTGCACCGGCCCGCGGCTCACCGGACGTTCTCGCGGAACACGCGGTGGAAGGTGGCGGCGAGGCCGGGCGCCCCGGCCCCGGGGCTGAGGTCGACCCCGGTGCGCAGGAAGTCGGTGAAGCCCGGCACGGCGGCCATCGCGTCCGCCCCGAGCTCGCGGAACCCCATGGTCCACTCGGGGAACGCGCGCTCGTCCACCTCCTCCTCCACCACCACGAGGACGCCGCGGTGGCGGGGGTCGGCGGAGATGGTGGCGAAGAGCGACCGCACCGTCTCCCGGGGCCCCTCGAGCGTCTGCACGATCTTCCCGTCGGCGTAGAGCAGCGCCCCGATGACCCCCACCGCGGCGTTGCTGGCCCGTGAGTAGGCGAGGATCGCGGCGAGGTCCTCGGACGTCAGCTTCGGCACGGCCGAGCTCAGGTAGGTGAGCGAGAGCAGGCCGCCCCCGTCGCCGGGCAGGTCGCCCCCGTCGCCGGGCAGGTCGCCCCCGTCGCCGCTCATGCCTCCTCCGGCACCCGCTCGAGGTCGGCCAGCCAGGCTGCGGCCGTGGCGTCCGACGGCATCCGCCAGTCGCCGCGTGGGCTCATCGTGCCGCCCGCCGAGACCTTGGGGCCGTTGGGCAGCGCGGAGCGCTTGAACTGGCTGGCGAAGAAGCGGCGCACGAAGACGTCCATCCAGCGCCGGATCTCGGCGAGGTCGTACTCGGCGCGCCGGTGCTCGGGGAAGTTCGGCGGCCACTCCCCGGCCTCGCGGTCGCGCCAGGCGTGCCAGGCGAGCAGCGCGATGCGGCTCGGCGCCATGCCGTAGCGCAGCACGTGGAAGAGCGTGAAGTCCTGCAGCGCATAGGGGCCGACGCTGTCCTCCGTGCGCTGCGGCAGCTTGTCCTCGCGGGTGGGGATGAGCTCGGGGGTGATCTCCTGCTCGAGGATCTCCTCGAGCACGGCGTTGGTCTCGTCCTCGAACAGGCCCGCGCCCATCACCCAGCGGATGAGGTGCTGCACCAGCGTCTTCGGCACGCCCGAGTTGACCGTGTAGTGCGACATCTGGTCGCCCACGCCGTAGGTGCACCAGCCCAGCGCGAGCTCGGAGAGGTCGCCGGTGCCGAGCACGATGCCGCCGCGGTGGTTGGCGAGGCGGAACAGGTAGTCCGTGCGCAGGCCCGCCTGCACGTTCTCGAAGGTGATGTCGAAGACCTCCTCGCCCTGCGCGTAGGGGTGGCCGAGGTCGGTCAGCATCTGGCGCGCCGCGCCGGTGATGTCGATCTCCTCGAACGTCACGCCGAGCGAGCGCGAGAGGCGGGTGGCGTAGGACTTCGTCTCCTCGCCGGTGGCGAAGCCGGGCAGCGTGAACGCGTGGATGTCGCTGCGCGGGCGCCCGAGGCGGTCCATGGCGCGGGCCGCGACGATGAGCGCGTGCGTCGAGTCGAGGCCGCCGCTGACGCCGATGACGACCTTGGGCTGGCCGATCGACTCCAGGCGCCGCTCGAGCCCGGCGACCTGGATGCTGTAGGCCTCGTAGCAGTCCTGCGCGAGGCGCTCGGCGTCGTCGGGCACGAACGGGTAGCGCGCGTGCGTGCGGCGCAGGCCGACGTCGCCGGTCGGCGGGTCGAGCTCGAACTCGACGAGGCGGAACGCGCCGTCGCCGAGCACGGCGCGCCGGTTGTCGTCGAACGTGCCGGTGCGCAGGCGCTCCAGGCGGGTGCGGTCGAGGTCGGTGTCCACGACCGTGCGGCGCGGCCCGTCGGGGAACCGCTCGGTCTCCCCCAGCAGCTCGCCGTGCTCGTAGACCATCGTCTGGCCGTCCCACGAGAGGTCGGTGGTGGACTCGCCCTGGCCCGCCGCGGCGTACACGTAGGTGCCGAGGCAGCGCGACGAGGCGGAGCGGGCGAGCAGCTTCCGGTCCTCGGCGCGGCCGACGGTGATGGGGCTGCCGGAGAGGTTGAGGAGCAGGGTGGCGCCGGCGAGCGCGGCGTGCGCGCTCGGCGGGACGGGCACCCACATGTCCTCGCAGACCTCGACGTGCAGCACGAGGCCGCGCACGTCGGTGGCCGAGAAGAGCAGGTCGGCGCCGATCGGCACCTCCTGGCCGGCGAGCACGGTCGTGCCGCCCACGTCGTCGCCGGGCGCGAACCAGCGGCGCTCGTAGAACTCGCGGTACGTCGGGAGGTAGGACTTCGGCGCCACGCCGAGCACCCGCCCGCGGTGGATGACGATCGCGGTGTTGAGCACCCGGTTGCCGTGCACCAGCGGCGCACCGACGACGAGCACCGGCAGCAGGTCCGCCGACGCCGCGACGATCTCCGCGACCGCCTCGAGCGTGGCGTCGAGGAGCACGTCCTGGAGGAAGAGGTCCTCCGCCGAGTAGCCCGTCAGGCACAGCTCCGGGAAGACCGCGACGGCCACGGCGTCGTCGTGGCAGGCCCGCGCCTGCTCGAGCACCGCCGCCGCGTTGGCGGCCGGGTCGCCCACCGCGACCGGCAGCGTCACCGCCGCCACCCGGGCGAACCCCTGCGCGTACACCGAGGACCACTCCACGCTCACACCACCGTCCCGGCCCGCGGGCCGCTCGCCACCATCCGTGCGTCCGGGCGCCCGGTACCACCGGGCGCCGGGTCTAACCCTCGCCCCGACCCCCGCCGCGCGCCCCGTGCTCGCGCTCGATGCGCCGCAGCCGCTCCCGCGCGCCCTCCTGGTCGTAGCCGCGGCGGAACTCGCGCCGCAGCACGACGGCCAGCGGCAGCCAGAAGAACAGCACCACGAAGAGGAACAGGCCGACCTGCACGGGTGTCGACACCGGCACGAGCGCGACCGCCACGACGAACACCACGAGCAGCCACAGCGGCGCGGAGTGCACGCGCCCCACGGTGCGGGCGTAGCGCGTCAGCAGGGAGGTCACCCCCGCATCGTGCCACCCCCGACCCGTGCCGCCCCCGCGCACGCCGGCCCCGCCGGTCGCGCGCGCCCTATAGTTGAAGATGTGACTATCACCTTCGCCTCCGTCTCCGGACCGTCCCGCACCACCATCGAGCAGGAGGAGGCGCCGGCCGAGCTGTCACCGGGAACGGTGGAGGTGGCGATCACCTACTGCGGCATCTGCGCCACCGACACGCACAACCACACCTCGGGCGGGAAGGTCCCCCCGGCGGTGTTCGGCCACGAGTGGACCGGCACCGTCACCCGCGCCGCGGACGACGTCACCGGCGTCGCGGTCGGGCAGCGCGTGCTCGCGAGCGTGGGCCCGGCCTGCGGCTCCTGCGCGATGTGCCGCGCGGGCCACGCCGACCACTGCGACCTCGCCTTCGCCGAGGCCAACGGCGTCGCCCCGGGCTCCCCCGCGCACGGCGGCTTCGCCACCTCGCTCGTGGTGCCGGCCCGCCGCGTCGCGCCCGTGCTCGACGCGCTCAGCGACGTCGAGGCCGCGCTCGTCGAGCCCACCGCGGTGACCTTCCACGCCGTGCGGCGCACGCGGCAGCGCCTCGGCGCCGTCGTCGTCGTGCAGGGCGCGGGCCCCATCGGGTTGCTGACCGCCCAGCACGCGCGGCACGCGGGCGCCGGCCGGGTCGTCGTCGTCGAGCCCAACGAGGCCCGCCGGCGCGCCGCCACCGAGCTCGGCTTCACCGAGGTGCTGGCCCCCGGTGACGCCGCCCGCGACGCCGTGCTGGCCGCGAGCGACGGACGGGGCGCCGACGTGCTCTACGAGTGCACGGGCGTCGCCGCCCTCCTGCAGCCCTCCGCCGAGCTGGTCCGCCGCGGCGGCACGCTGTCGCTGCTGGGCTTCCCCATGACCGACTCGACGGTCAGCTACGGCGACTGGCAGGTGCGCGAGCTCACCGTCGTCGGGTCGCTGGCCTACACCCACGACGACTTCCTGGGCGCGCAGCGCGCGATCGCCGACGGCTCCGTCCGGGTGGCCGGGCTGCACACCGGCACGATCGGGCTCGGCGACCTGGAGGCCATGTTCACCGAGCTCGACTCGGGCGCGACCGAGCACGCCAAGGTGCTCGTCGACCCGCGCCGCTGAGCGCCACGGCGCCCGCGGCCGCGGCGCTCGTGCCGGTCGTACGCTGGGCCGCGGTCCGGGGACTCCACCAGGGAGCCGCGAGAACGCACAGATCAGGAACTCGACGATGAGTGACGCCACGAACGAGGGGCCCAGCCCGTACGGATCGGGGACGCAGGCGCCCGCCGCGACACCCGCCGGCGCCGGGGGCCCCGGGGCCCCCCGCCGCATCCGCACCCACCACCTGCGCGACATGAAGGCGCGCGGCGAGCGGTGGACGATGCTGACGGCCTACGACATGTACACCGCGCAGGTCTTCGACGAGGCGGGCGTCGAGGTGCTCCTCGTCGGCGACAGCGCCTCGAACAACGTGTTCGGCAACGAGACGTCCCTGCCCGTGACCGTGGACGAGCTGCTCCCGCTCACCCGCGCCGTGGCCCGCTCGGCGCGCCGCGCCCTCGTGCTCGGCGACCTGCCCTTCGGCAGCTACCAGGCCAGCCCGGAGCAGGCCTACCTGACCGCGGTGCGCTTCATGAAGGAGGGCGGCGCCCACGCCGTCAAGCTCGAGGGCGGCGCCGAGATGGCCGCGACGATCACGAAGCTGACGCAGGGCGGCGTGCCGGTGTGCGCACACATCGGCTTCACCCCGCAGTCGGAGCACACCCTCGGCGGCTACCGGGTGCAGGGCCGCGGCGAGGCCGCGGAGCGGGTCCTCGCCGACGCCCGGGCAGTCGCCGACGCGGGCGCCTTCGCCGTGGTGATGGAGATGGTGCCGGGCGACGTCGCCGCGCAGGTCACCCGCGAGCTGGCCATCCCGACCGTGGGCATCGGCGCCGGGCCCGACTGCGATGCCCAGGTGCTCGTGTGGCAGGACGCGTTCGGGCTCCGCTCGGGCCGGATGCCGCGGTTCGTCAAGCAGTACGCCGACGTCCGCTCGGTGCTGCTCGACGGCGCGCGGGCCTACGTGGAGGACGTGCGGGGCGGGACGTTCCCCGGCCCCGAGCACACCTTCTGAGCCGCGGTGCGCCCAGCCCTCGCGGTGCGCCCAGCCCTCGCGGTGCGCCCAGCCCTCGCGGTGCGCTCAGCCCTCGCGGGGTGCCTCGTCGTCGTCCGCGGCCTCCCACGCCTCGTTGCGCTGCGCCACCCGCTCCAGCGCGCCGGCCGCCTCCTCGCGCGTCGCGAAGGGGCCGAGCCGGTCGGCGTTCCGGCAGCCCTTGCGGGGCTCGACCGTGTGGTGCTTGAGGCAGAACCACCAGTCGTCGGGGGCGTTGTCGGAGGAGGTGCGGGCCATGCCCCCGAACCTACGGGGCGCCCGGGGCCGGCGGTAGCGTGACGCGCATGCGTCCCCCGCTCGTCCCCGGCACCGTCTCCCCCACCCGCCCCGTCCCGCGGGACATCCCGCGGCCGGAGTACGTCGGCAGGCCGGCCCCGGCCCGCTTCGAGGGCGACGACGTGCAGGACGAGGAGACGATCGCGCGCATGCGCGTGGCCGGTCGCGTGGCCGCGCAGGCGCTGGCCGAGGTGGGGCGCGCCGTACGCCCCGGGGTGACGACCGACGAGCTCGACCGGATCGGCCACGAGTTCCTCTGCGACCACGGCGCCTACCCCTCGACGCTCGGCTACCGCGGCTACCCGAAGTCGCTGTGCTCCTCGGTCAACGAGGTCATCTGCCACGGCATCCCGGACTCGACCGTCGTCGAGGACGGCGACATCGTGAACATCGACATCACGGCGTACCTCGACGGGGTGCACGGCGACACCAACGCGACCTTCCTGGCCGGCGACGTCGACGAGGAGTCGCGCCTGCTGGTCGAGCGCACGCGCGAGGCGCTGGAGCGCGGCGTCAAGGCGGTGCGGCCCGGGCGGCGCACCAACGTCATCGGGCGGGTCATCGAGGCCTACGCGAAGCGGTTCGGGTACGGCGTCGTGCGGGACTTCACCGGCCACGGCATCAGCACGCACTTCCACTCGGGCCTCGTCATCGCGCACTACGACAACGACCACTACGCCGACGAGATCCGCGTCGGCATGACGTTCACCATCGAGCCGATGCTCACCCTCGGCACGCCCGAGCACGACATGTGGGACGACGGCTGGACGGCCGTGACCAAGGACCGGCGCCGCACGGCGCAGTTCGAGCACACCCTGCTCGTCACCCCCACCGGCGCCGAGGTGCTGACGCTGCCCTGAGACCTGGGGGCGGCAGGCAACACCCGCGTTACAGGTCGTCGGTAACCTCCGAGCATGACCGCCATGTTCGAGGGCTACCCGGGAGCGCAGGGGCCGGCGTACGACGAGATGTTCGACCCCGCGGGGCTGCGTGCGTCGTACCAGCAGCTGTCCCGCTCGCTCGAGGAGATGAGCGAGTCCGACCTGCGCGGGCGCGTCGACGCGCTGCAGACGGCGTACCTCGACCAGGGCGTCACGTTCGACATCGGCGGGGAGGAGCGGGCGTTCCCGCTCGACATCCTCCCGCGCGTCATCGAGATGGAGGCGTGGAACCGCATCGAGAAGGGCGTGCAGCAGCGCGTCAAGGTGCTCGAGATGTTCCTCGACGACGTGTACGACGCGGGCCGCGTCTTCGAGGACGGCGTCATCCCGCGCACGGTCGTGACGACCTCGTCGCACTACCACCGGGCGGCCGCCGGCATCACGCCGCCGAACGGCGTGCGCATCCAGGTGTCGGGCATCGACCTCATCCGCGACAACGCCGGTGAGTTCCGCGTGCTCGAGGACAACGTGCGGGTGCCCTCGGGCGTCTCCTACGTGATGACGAACCGGCGTGCGATCTCCTCGGCGCTGCCCGAGACGTTCGCCCAGCACCGCATCCGGCCGGTCGCCTCCTACCCGCAGCGGCTGCTCTCCGCGCTGCGCGCCGCCGCCCCCGCCGGCGTGACGGACCCGACCGTGGTGGTGCTGACGCCGGGCGTCTACAACGGCGCGTACTTCGAGCACGCGCTGCTCGCCCGGACGATGGGCGTCGAGCTCGTCGAGGGCCGCGACCTGGTGTGCCGCCGCGGCCGCGTGATGATGCGCACCACCCACGGCCTCGAGCAGGTGCACGTCATCTACCGCCGCGTCGACGACGAGTTCCTCGACCCGGTGCAGTTCCGCGGCGACTCGCTGCTCGGCTGCCCGGGCCTCATCAACGCCGCCCGCGCCGGCAACGTGACGATCGCGAACGCGGTCGGCAACGGCGTCGCCGACGACAAGCTCGTCTACACCTACATGCCCGACCTCATCCGCTACTACGTGGGCGAGGAGCCGGTGCTCCGCAACGTCGACACGTGGCGGATGGGCGAGCCGGAGCACCGCGAGGAGGTCATGGACCGCCTCGACGAGCTGGTGCTCAAGCCGGTCGACGGCTCGGGCGGCAAGGGCATCGTCATCGGCCCGCGCGCGACGCGCGCCGAGCTCGACGAGCTGCGCGCCAAGGTGCTCCAGGACCCGCGGGCGTGGATCGCGCAGCCGGTGGTGCAGCTCTCGACGGTGCCGACGTTCGTGGGCGGTCGGATGGCCCCGCGCCACGTCGACCTGCGTCCCTTCGCCGTCAACGACGGCCAGCGGGTGTGGGTGCTGCCGGGCGGCCTGACCCGCGTGGCCCTCGCCGAGGGCGAGCTCATCGTGAACTCCTCGCGGGGCGGCGGCTCGAAGGACACCTGGGTGCTCGCCGGGCCGGGAGCGGGGCAGCACCGACCGCTGGCGACGCGGCCCGCGAGCACCAGCACCTCTCCCCCGGTCTCCGGCCCCGCGCTGGGCGCGGTGACGGGCGTCGAGCAGGAACAGCAGCAACAGCAGCAGATGGGGCAGCAGATGGGGCAGCAGCTGGGGCGACCGGCGAGCCGGGCCGCCGCGGCCGGGACCGTGGGCACCACCGAGGACGAGGGGGACGGCGCGTGCTGAGCCGCATCGCGGAGTCGATGTTCTGGATCGGGCGCTACGTCGAGCGCGCGGAGGACACGGCCCGCATCCTCGACGTGCAGACCCAGCTCATGCTGGAGGACCCGACGGTCGACGAGGCCGCCACCTGTCGCACCCTGCTCTCGATCATGGGCGTGCCCCACGACGAGGACGCGCCGGTGAACCGGCAGACCATCCTCGAGCTGCTGGCCTACGACGCGCAGGCCCCCGCCTCGATCGCCGCCGCCCTCGCCGCCGCCCGGGAGTCCGCGCGCCGGGCGCGCGAGACGCTCTCGGAGCCGATGTGGGAGGCGGTGAACACGACGTGGCGTGCGCTGCCCTCGGGGCGCTTCCGCACCCTGCGACCCCCGGCCGTGTTCGGCTGGGTGCGCGACCGCGCGGCGCTCGTCAACGGCACGGCCGAGGCGACGATGACGCGCGACGAGGGCTACCAGTTCCTCGTGCTGGGCCGCAGCATCGAACGGGCGGACATGACGGCGCGGCTCGTCGCGACCGCGGCCCTGACCGGGTCCAGCGCGTCGTCGGCGTGGACCTCGACGCTGCGCGCGTGCGGTGCGTACGAGGCGTTCCTGCGCACCTACCGCGGTCTGGAGACCGACCGGGGCGCGGCGGAGTTCCTGCTGCTCGACCGGCTGTTTCCCCGCTCGATCGTGCACTCGATCAGCCGGGCGGAGCAGTGCCTGGAGAACCTCGAGGCGGGCGGTCAGCGCGCCGGCTTCCAGAACGACGCGCAGCGGCTGCTGGGCCGCACCCGCGCCGACCTCGAGTACCGCTCGCTGTCCGACGTCGTGGCGAACCTCCCGGCGGAGATGGAGCGGCTGCAGTACACGTGCGCCGCCGCGACCGAGTCCGTGACCCGCCGGTACTTCGCCGGCTCCGAGGCGACCGAGTGGCACGGAGGTGTCCTGTGAGCATGCAGCTGCGCATCACCCACACGACCGGCTACGAGTACGACGGGAAGGCCATCACGTCGTACAACGAGGCGCGGCTGACCCCGCAGACCTCGCCGGAGCAGATCGTCGTGCACACCCGGCTCGACATCACCCCGACGCCCTGGACGCACACCTACCGGGACTACTTCGGCTCGCAGGTCACGGCGTTCGAGGTGCTGGACCCGCACGACGCGCTGACGGTGCAGGCGCACGCGACCGTGCACACGAACCGCTCGCCGCTCCCGCCCCCGTCGCTGCCCTGGGCGGACCTCGCGACGCCCGAGGTGGCCGACGTGCACACGGAGTACCTCGTGCTCTCCGAGGCCGTCGCCCCCACCGACGACTTCGCCGCCGAGGTGCGGGCGATCGGCACGGACGCCGCCACCCCCGGCGAGGCCGCGATCGGCGTGTGCGCGCTCGTGCACGCCGAGGTCGACTACCTGCCCGGCTCGACCGAGGTCGGCAGCCGCGCGGCCGTGGCGTGGGAGCAGCGCGCCGGGGTGTGCCAGGACATGACCCACCTCGCGATCGGCGGCCTGCGCACGCTCGGCATCCCCGCCCGCTACGTGTCCGGCTACCTCCACCCCCGCGCCGACCCCGAGATCGGCGCGACGGTGCAGGGTGAGTCCCACGCCTGGGTCGAGTGGTGGGACGACGGGTGGCACGCCTTCGACCTGACCAACGACCAGCCCATCGGCGACCGCCACGTCGTGATCGCCGCCGGGCGGGACTACGGCGACGTGCGCCCCCTGTCGGGCATCTTCGCCGGCTCCCGCACGTCGCGGATGTTCGTCGAGGTCGAGGTCACCCGGCTGGCCTGAGGGGTACGGCGCGCCTCAGCGCAGCTGGTCGACCGTGCCCGTCCGCTCGGCGAGGCGGCGCTCGATGCGCAGCACCGTCGTCTCGTGCTCCGGGTCGCCCGTCATGGCGGCCGCGAGGCGCGCGTGCGGGAGGGCGTCGGCGTACCGGGACTGCCGCTCGAGGCTGCGGGCCAGCGCGTGGCGCACCCAGTCGTCGCTCGGGTTCTCGTCAGCGAGGCCGCGGAGCTCCTCGTCGGCCCGCTGCAGTTGCGCGCGCAGGAGGTAGGCCCACGCGCGCAGGCTGCGCAGTCCGTAGTTGCCGGGGTCGACCTCGAGGGCGGGCTCGAGCACGTCGAGCGCCTCCTTCGGCGCGCGGCGGGCGAGCAGATCGTGCGCCGTGCGGTGCGCGCCCGTGGGGTCGGCCGCCTGGCCGGGGAAGACGATGGCCGGGGCCTGGATCTCGTGGCCGGTCTCGTGGCCGGTCTCGTGCTGGATCTCGTGCTGGATCTCGTCGTTCATGGTGCTCCTCTCGTGGGGCGCCCGGACAACGTTCGGCGACCCGGTCGGATTCCCCTATCCTTGCGCGAGCGGATGGGCTGGCCGGGCGGCCGCGGCGCGCTCCACGGAGGGCGTCGAGGAAGGTCCGGGCTCCACAGGGCGAGGTGGTGGGTAACGCCCACCCGGGGTGACCCGCGGGACAGTGCCACAGAGAACAGACCGCCCGCGCCGACCTCGGTCGGTGCGAGCAAGGGTGAAACGGTGGTGCAAGAGACCACCAGCGCTCCGGGCGACCGGAGCGGCTCGGTAAACCCCACCTGGAGCAAGGTCGAGAAGCCTCCCCACGGGGAGGTGCGCGTGCGTTCGAGGGCTGCCCGCCCGAGCACGCGGGTGGACTGCACGAGGCCGTCGGCAACGGCGGCCCTAGATGGATGGCCGCACATCGGTGCCCGGCGACGGGCCCGAGGACAGAACCCGGCCTACAGGCCAGCCCGTCCGCTTCCCGGGCCCGTGCGCCTGGGTGCCGCGCCTGGGACGCCGCGCTCGGGACGCCGCGCCTGGGACGCCGCGCTCGGGGCGCCGGGCTCCACCCCGTGTGCCACGGTGGGGGCATCTCCCGCGCGCTCCCGCCCGGGGTCCCCGACACGATGGAGATGATGCACGTGACCGAGTCCCCGCTCAGCCCGTCGGCCCGCGCGATGCTGGCGAAGCCGAACCCCGCCGTCATCGCCACCACCCGCCGTGACGGGCAGCCCGTCTCCGCGGCGACGTGGTACCTGCTGCAGGACGACGGCCGCGTCCTCGTGAACATGGACGAAGGCCGCGTCCGCCTCCAGCACCTGCGGCGCGACCCGCGGGTCAGCCTCACCGTCATCGACCAGGCGGACTTCTACACCCACCTGACCCTCATCGGTCGCGTCGTCGACATCCACGACGACCCCGACCTCGTCGACATCGACGCGCTGTCCCGGCACTACACCGAGCAGCCCTACGCCCGCCGCGACCGGCTCCGCGTCAGCGCCGTCATCGAGGTCGACCGCGTGCACGGCTGGGGCGAGCAGAAGAACAACGACCAGGCCTCCTGAGTGGTCCGCACCGTCGCGGGGTTGCGTCCGGTCTGGTCGCGGACGACCGGGGCCCTGCTCCTGCTGCTCCTCGTCGAGGTCGTCCTGGTCGTCGCCGGCGCGCCGTTCGACGGCCTCGTGACCCGGGTGGCGTGGGGACCGGCCGTCGTCGCCGCCGCGCTCGTCGCGCTCTCCCTCCTCGTGGCGGTGGCCCCGCGCTCCCCCGTCGGCGCCCCCGTCCGCCTGGCTCCCCCCGTGCGCGGGGAGTGGACGGCGGTCAACAGCCCCGGTCAGCGCCTGCCCAGCCACGGTCGGCGCGCCCGTGGGCAGTACAGCGCCGTCGACGTCTGCGGCCGGGCGACGGGCGGGAGCCCACCCCTCGTGCGGCTCGGCCTGCGCGGCACGCGGCCCGAGCGATACCCGGGGTACGGCGAGCCGTGCTGGCCATGGCCCCCGGCGAGGTAGCGCGGGTGCTCGACCGCCAGCGGGACCACCGGGCCCGCGACACGTGGCAGGGCCTGACGTTCATGGTGACCTTCGAGGGCCTGCTGCGCGACCTGGCCGGCACGGCCCGGGTGCTCGGCAACCACGTCGTCGTCGCGCACGACGACGGCACGGCGGCGGTCTACGCGCACCTGCGGCGGGGGTCGGCCGCCGTACGGACGGGGCAGCGGGTCGGCGTCGGCGAGCTGCTCGGCCGAGTGGGCAACACCGGCAACACCTCCCTCCCCCACCTCCACGCGCAGCTGATGGACCGCACCGACGTCGAGAGCGCGGCCGGTCTCCCGCTCGTCTGGTCCGACGTCGAGCTGACCGGGGAGATCGACGCCCGCTTCGCGGCGTACGCGAAGGCGCCGGAGGCGTCCGCCCTGCCCGGGATGCCCCGCAACGGCGAGGTCTTCCTGGCCGGCGAGGGGCACGAGCCGCACGCGTGACGAGCGTCGGTCGACCTACGCTCGGCCGCATGACCGACCGCGACGTCCTCCGGAGGCTGCTCGACCGGCACGGCACCACCTTCGCCGAGGACGCCGGCATCCGGCTCACGGACGAGCCGGCGCCGTTGTGGCAGCTGCTCGTCCTCACCCTCCTGCTCTCGGCGCGCATTCGCTCCGACGTCGCGGTCGCCGCGACCCGCGAGTTGCTCGACGCCGGCTGGCGCACGCCGCAGCGCATGCAGGACTCCCCCCGTCGCTCGCGCGTCGCCGCCCTGGGCCGGGCGGGCTACCGGCGCTACGACGAGCGCACCGCCACCCGGCTCGGTGAGCTGGCCGACGCGGTGCTCGACCGGTACGCCGGCGACCTCCGCCGGCTGCGTGACGGCGCCGACGGCACCCGTGGCGTCGAGGAGGAGCTGCAGGGATTCGGGGGCATCGGCCCGGCGGGTGCCGCCATCTTCTGCCGCGAGGTGCAGGGCGTGTGGCCCGGGCTCGCGCCGTACGTCGACGACCTCGCCGCCCGCGGCGCCGAGCGGCTCGGGCTGCCCTCCGACGCCGACGCACTCGCGGGTCTCCTGGACCGCGACGACCTCCCGCGCCTGGTCGCCGCCTGCGTCCGGGCCGCCCGCGACGCCGCGGTCGCGGACGCCGCTGCGGATGGCGATACCGACGAGGGCTGAACGCTGCCGTCTTCGACGCGAGCTGGCCCCACTCAGGGCGGCAGGCTGTCGCTAATTACACAAGCGTAGTTCTTATGTGATAGTGGGCCTTGCGTCCCGCTCGGGGCGTCCGTACCGGGCGGGCACCCGGCCGAGGAGAAACGCAATGAGCAAGCCCCCACAGGTCCCCAAGAAGGGCGGCGGCACGCAGGAGCGCGACCGCAACAAGGACGGTCGCTGGCGCGACAAGCGCAGCGACGCTGGCAAGAAGCGCACCTGAGCCAGTAGGGCGGGGAAGCCCGTACTGGGGAAGGGCCCGGAGACACACCACATGTCTCCGGGCCCTTCTGCTCCCCACCGTAGTCAAGGACGTCGTGGGACGTGCGCCGGGCCGGCCTGGGTACCAGGCGACGTGGATCCCGCCAGCGCACCCGCCGTACCCGTTCCGACCGCGGGGGCCGCTCGTGACCCGCACGGTCGCCGACCTCGTCGTCGAGCGCGTCCGCGCCTGGGGCGTGCACCGGGTCTTCGGCTACACGGGTGACGGCATCAACCCCGTCATGGGCGCGCTGCGCCGCGCCGACGGCGACGCCGCCTTCGTGCAGGCCCGCCACGAGGAGCAGGCCGCCCTCATGGCGGTCGGGCACGCCAAGTTCACCGACGGCATCGGCGTGGTGCTCAGCACCCAGGGCCCGGGCGCGGTCCACATCCTCAACGGTCTGTACGACGCGAAGCTCGACCACGTGCCCCTCGTCGCGATCGTCGGCCAGCAGCCGACCACCGCGCTGGGCTCGGAGTACCAGCAGGAGATCGACCTGCCCGCGCTCTTCAAGGACGTCGCGGCCCAGTACGTGCAGTCGGTCCTGTCGCCGGAGTCGGCGCCCATGGTGCTCGACCGCGCCTTCCGCACCGCGCTGGCGACCCGGAGCCCCTGCGTCGTCGTGCTCCCCCACGACGTGCAGACCGCCGAGGTGCCCGAGCCCCTCCCCCACACGCACGGCGTCGTGCCGACCACGCCGACCTGGCGCACGCCGGTCGTCGTACCAACGGACGCGGACCTGCGCGCCGCCGCCGAGGTGCTCGACCGCGGCGAGCGCGTCGCCCTGCTCGTGGGCCAGGGAGCCCGGCACGCCGGCGACCAGGTCCGCGCCGTCGCCGAGCGGCTCGGCGCCGGCGTGACGACCAGCCTGCTGGGCAAGCCGTGGTGGGACGAGACGCTGCCGACCAGCGTGGGGGTCATGGGCCACCTCGGCACCACCGCGTCGGGCTGGCTGATGGACGAGTGCGACACCCTCCTCGTCGTCGGCAGCAACGACCCGTGGACCGAGTACTACCCCGCCCCCGGCCAGGCCCGCGCGGTGCAGGTCGACATCGACGGGCGCCACCTCGGCAACCGCTACCCCGTCGACGTCGGGCTCGTCGGCGACGCGGCCACGACCCTGGAGCGGCTGCTCCCCCTGCTGCGCGAGCGCACCGACCGCTCGTGGGAGCAGGAGGTCGTCGCGCAGGTCGAGCGCTGGCACGACGTCGCCGAGCGCCGCGCCCGGGTCGAGGCGCACCCGCTCAACCCCGAGCTCGTCGTACGACGCCTCTCCGACCACCTGCCCGCGGACGCCCAGGTCGGGGTCGACGTCGGCTCGATCACCTACTGGTACGCGCGGCACCTGCGGCTCCCGCCCGGCGTCCCGGCCCCACCTCTCGTCCACGCTCGCGAGCATGGGCTCGGCCGTGCCCTACGGGCTGGCCGCGAAGCTCGAGCACCCCGACCGTCCCGTCGTGGCCCTCGCCGGTGACGGCGCGACCCAGATGACGGGGCTCGCCGAGCTCGTCACGGTGGCGTCGCGCTGGCGCGACTGGGCCGACCCGCGCTTCGTGCTCCTCGTCCTCGCCAACCGGGACCTCGCGGAGGTCACGTGGGAGCAGCGCGAGATGGAGGGCGAGCCCCGCTTCGACACCAGCCAGTCACTGCCCGACGTGCCGTACGCCGGGTGGGCCGACCTCCTCGGGCTGCGGGGCATCCGGCTCGACGACCCCGCCGACGTCGACGACGTGTGGCGCGCCGCCCTGTCGGCCGACCGGCCCGTCGTCATCGAGGCGGTCGTCGACGCGGACGTGCCGCTGCTGCCGCCGTTCCCCGCCGGCGCCCAGAAGCTCGACAGCTTCCGCGACGCCCTGGCCCAGGAGGGCGAAGCCGGCGAGCACGCCCGTGCCCTGCTCGACGAGCACGCCGCGCACGAGGGCGGCTAGGCGCTGTAACGCGGTGTCCGGGCTGCTGCACACGGCGCCGGCGCCGTCTCCAGTAGCCCGGACACCGCGTTACACCCGCCGGGGAGTGCTCGTCACACCTCGGGCGCCGGGGCGACGTTCGGCGGCACGCTGCCCGGGCCGGCCGTCGGCGGGCGCGGCCGGTCCTCGGGGTGCAGGCGCACGGCGACGATCGCGACGTCGTCCTCCGTCCACCCCGGCAGCATGCGGCGCAGCAGCTCGTCGCTGAGCTCCTCGAGCGGCAGGTCCTGGGCTGCGAGGTCGGTCAGGGTCTCCCGCAGCAGCTCCAGGCCGACGTCGAGCACCTGGCCGCGTCGCTCGACGAGGCCGTCGGTGTAGAGCAGGAGGGTCGAACCGCGCGGCAGCACGACGACGGAGTCGTCGCGAGCCTCCTCGTCGCCGGGGATGCCGGTCAGCAACCCGAGCATGGGGTTGGCCGCGTCGGCCCACAGCAGGCGCGCCGTCAGGCCGCCGGAGGAGTCGGGGACGACCACGACCGGCGGCGGGTGGCCCGCGTTGGACCACCGCAGGCGAGTGACGCCGTCGGCACGCTCCTGGGGCGTCTGCTCGAGCCGCGCGACCACGGCGGTCGCCATGGTGTCGACCTGCAGGGTCGTCATGGCCGAGTCGACCCGCCGCAGCACGGCGGCCGGGCCCTCCTCCGTCGTCACCGCGATGCCCCGGAGCAGCGTGCGGACCTGGCCCATCGCCGCCGCCGCGACGGTGTCGTGGCCGATGACGTCGCCGATCACCAGCGTGGTCGCACCGTCGGGCTGGAGGAACGCGTCGTACCAGTCCCCGCCCACCTGCGCGGCCTCGGCCGCCGGCTCGTAGCGCACGACGACCTCGAGGTGGTCCGGCTCCGGCGGAGCCGTGAGCAGGCTGCGCTGCAGGCCCTCCGCGAGCTCGCGCTGGTCGGTGTACATGCTCGCGTTGTCCAGCGCCAGCCCCGCGCGCTCAGCGACGTCGGCGAGGACCTCGACGTCGTCGTCCGTGAAGGTGGCGCGGCCCGCGCCGCGGAACACGCTCATGAGGCCCGCCACCCGGCCGCGCCCCTGCAGCGGGATGATCGCGGCCGCCGACGGCGCCAACCGGCGGCACAGGTCGGTGGCCTCGCCGGGCTGCAGGATCGCGGCGATGCGGTCGGCAGCGCCCTCGGGCACGACGACCGGCCGGCCGCTCACCAGCGCCTGCACGACGAGCGACTCGTCGGTCAGCGCGGGCACCCGCAGCTGCGCGTAGCGCTCGACGAGCGGGCGGAGTGCGAGGTCGTCGGCCCACCAGCCCACGTCGCGCAGCCGGCGGCGCCACGAGCGCTCGGAGAGCAGGTCGTCCGGGAGCGTGCCGTCGACCAGGGTGACCACGCACCAGTCGCCCAGGGCCGGCACCAGCAGCTTCGTCAGCCGCCCGACCGCCTCCTCCTCGTCGAGGGTGTCGGTCAGCGCCCGCGTCGCCTCGGCCAGCAGCGCGGCGCGTCGCGCCCGGCGGGCCAGCAGCTCCTGCGCACGGCGTCGCTCGGTGATGCCGAGGAAGTAGACCGACAACCCGTCGGGCGCGGGCCAGCAGCGCACCTCGTACCAGTCGTCGAGCGGCGGCGGGTAGTACGCCTCGAACGCGGACGGCTCGCCCGAGGCGACGGAGCCGCGGTAGTGCCGCTCGAAGTCCGTGCCCAGCGCCGCGGGGAACAGCTCCCAGATGTCGTGGCCGACCACGTCGGTGCCGATGCCACCCAGGAGGCGACGGGCCTCGGGGTTCGCGTAGGTGAACCGCCACTCGGGGTCGAGCTGGAAGAACGCGGTCGGCATCGCCTCGAGGATCCGGCCGACGCGCGCCTCGCCCTCGCGCACCGCGGTGGTGTCGTACGCCGCTCCCACGACCCGCACCGCCGCGCCGTCCTCGCCCGTCACGGCATGACCGCGCGCGGCGACCCAGCGCAGCTCGCCGTCGGGCCGGACCACGCGGTACTCCGCCTCGTACTCACCGCAGGTGGCGATGGCCTCCGCCAGCGCCGCGCCCACGCGGGCCCGGTCGTCCGGGTGCACGCACTGCTCGAAGGCCTCGATCGTGCCGCCGAACGTGGTGCGGTCGTGCCCGAACAGCCCCAGCAGGCGCTCGTCCCACCGGAGCGCCCCCGTCGCCAGGTCCCAGTCGAAGGCACCGACCCCGGCCGCGTCGACCGCGAGCTGCCACAGCACGCGGTCCTCCTCGTAGGTGGTCTCGAGGGCGGCGAGCTCGAGCTCGGTCAGCGCGGGCCCCGTCAGCTGCTGCAGCAGCGCGACGTCGTCGTCGGACCACGACCGGGTCTCCCGGCCGAAGACGCACAGGGCGCCCACCACGTGGTCGCCCGCCCGCAGGGGGACGCCCAGGTAGGACCCGACCGCGCCCGAGGTCACCGGCGGCAGGTCCCGCACCCGCGGGTCGGCCGTCGCGTCGGGGATCAGCACCGGGACACCGGCCTCGACCGTCACGGTGCACAGCGACTCGGCAGCGGCCGAGCGCACCCCGACCGTCTGCGACGCCAGGCCGGCGCCGCCCATGACGGTCTGCTCGTCGGCGACGACGGAGACCTGGGCGGACTCGACGCCCAGCAGCTGCGCGGCCAGCTCGGCCAGCCGGTTGAGCGGGAGCAGCCCGCCGGGGCGCGCCGCGAGCTTGCGGGCACGCTCCACGCGGGCGGCGTCGCGGGCGCCGGACGACCCGAAGGGGGCGGCCCGGCCGTCGTGGGCACGGAGCTCCTGCCCCGTGTCGTCGGTGCCGGCACCTGCACCCGTCGTCACGGCGTCGTCACGTCGCGCACGGCTCAATCGGACTCCACTCGACGACGCCCCGAGGCTGCGGCCCAGGACGAGGAAAATGTCGTCGGACATTCTTCCACAACGCGCCCCGTCCGCCGCCTCGGCGCCGCGGCCGTGCTCCGGTTGCCCGCCACCGGGGTGGGTACCAGCCCGGCGCACCCTCCCACCCCGACACGCACGGAGGCACCCGTGAAGGCGATGACGTACCGCGGCCCGTACCGCATCCGCGTGGAGGAGAAGGACCGCCCCACGATCGAGCACCCGAACGACGCGATCGTGCGCGTCACGACCGCGGCCATCTGCGGCTCGGACCTGCACCTCTACCACGGCCTGATGCCGGACACCCGCGTCGGCCACACGTTCGGCCACGAGTTCGTGGGCATCGTCGACGAGGTCGGTCCGTCGGTGCAGTCGTTGCAGGTCGGCAACCGGGTGATGGTGCCGTTCAACGTCTTCTGCGGCTCGTGCTTCTTCTGCGCGCGCGGCCTCTACTCCAACTGCCACAACGTGAACCCCAACGCCACGGCGGTCGGCGGCATCTACGGCTACTCCCACACCACGGGCGGGTACGACGGCGGGCAGGCCGAGTACGTCCGCGTGCCGTTCGCCGACGTCGGCCCCTCGCTCGTCCCCGACTGGATGGGCGACGAGGACGCGGTGCTGCTCACCGATGCGCTGCCCACCGGCTACTTCGGCGCACAGCTGGGCGACATCGTGGAGGGCGACACCGTCGTGGTGTTCGGCGCCGGGCCGGTCGGCCTGTTCGCCGCGAAGTCGGCGTGGCTCATGGGCGCCGGCCGCGTCATCGTCGTCGACCACCTCGACTACCGCCTCGAGCTGGCGCGGACCTTCGCGCACGCCGAGACGGTCAACTTCACCCACCACCGCGACATCGTGGTGCACCTCAAGCGCACGACGGGCCACCTCGGGGCGGACGTGGCGATCGACGCCGTGGGGGCCGAGGCGGACGGCAACCTGCTCATGCACGTGACCGCGGCGAAGCTGAAGATGCAGGGCGGCTCGCCCATCGCCCTCAACTGGGCCATCGACGGCGTCCGCAAGGGCGGGACCATCTCCGTGATGGGCGCCTACGGCCCCATCTTCAGCGCCGTGAAGTTCGGCGACGCCATGAACAAGGGCCTCACCATCAACGCCAACCAGTGCCCGGTGAAGCGGCAGTGGCCGCGCCTGCTGGAGCACATCCGCAACGGCCACCTGCGCCCGAGCGACATCGTGACCCACCGCTTCCCCCTCGACGAGATCGCCGAGGGCTACCACGTCTTCTCCGCCAAGCTGGACGGCGTCGTCAAGCCGCTCGTCGTCCCGTCGGCGGCGTGACCGAGGAGCCAGCCATGATCGAGAAGCGCGACCCGGCCGACCTGACCTCCGAGGAGCGTGCCGAGCTGGGCACGCGGTACACCTACACCCCGCACAAGCCGCCGCTGGCCGAGACCAGCGACGAGCTCCGCGCCCGCATCCCCGGGTGGGGCGCCGACCTGGACCCGGCCGACCGCCCGGCGGTGCCGAAGATGCGGTTCGACCCCGGCGCGACCGGCGCCCGGTGGGAGTTCCCCGAGCGGCAGCCCGAGCTGCGGCCGCGGGAGCGGTCGGTGGAGCACGCGTTCGTGACCCCCGTCTTCGGCACCGGGCAGCCCCTCAAGGGCGTCTCGGGCGTCGTGCGCCGCCTGGCCTACCGCCGCTTCAGCGAGGCCCGGGCCGCGCACTGGCTGCTGCTCGTCGCCGCCGACCGGGTGGACGTCGCCGAGGGCCGGGTGACCTCCGCGCTGCGCGGCCGTCCCGACCGCCTCGTGGCGGAGACCGGCGTCCGGGGCGAGGCGGGCCACGAGCCCGTGTCCTCGCGCGCCGGCCGGGTCGACGTGCGACACCAGTGGATCGACCCCGTCATCGTGGCCGGGCCGATGGCGGTCGCGGGCGTGCTGGCCTACCGCGTCGTACGACGGGCCCGCTCGGCACGCTGAGGCCGGGGGGTCCGCCCGGGTGGCACCGTCGTCACCGAGGGGCGGACACCGGCACGCGCACCACGGTCAGCACCCGGTGCGCCAGCGACCCCGGCTCGGCGACGACGTCCACGGCGACCCCGTTGCGCTCTGCGCGGCGGCGCAGCGCCACGAGGGTGCCGACGGCGAGGCTGGGGAAGAAGGTGGCCTCGCTGAGGTCGAGGCGCACGTCGCGCGCGAACCCTCCCGACGCGGCGCTCACCGACAGGTCGAGCTGCTCGACGTCGTGGGTGTCGTAGAGCCCACCCGTCAGGCGCAGCGTTCTCGTGGCGGTGTCGAAGGTGAACGACGCCTCGGGCTCCCGCACGGTCGGCCTCCTCAACTGGCGAGCAGGGCCCCGACGGCCCGACTTCCCTGCGACGAAACCTACACAAACCGTTGAGGATTTTCTAGACATGCCGCCGAGCCCGCGCGCCGCGCCGCGCGTCGGGGTCGCCCGGGCGCGCCGCCCCGCCTAGGCTTCTCCGCTGTGCTGATCCTGCTGCCGCCCAGCGAGGGCAAGGCCGCGCCGGCGCGCGGCAAGCCGCTCGACCTGGCCTCGGTGTCGTTCCCCTCGCTCACCCCGGCCCGCGAGCAGGTGATCGACGCGCTCGTCGAGCTCTGCTCCGGCAACGAGCGCCACGCGGCGGAGGTGCTCGGCCTCGGCGCCACGCTGGCCGACCTCGTGCCCCACGACGCGGCGATCCGGTCGGTGCCCACGGCGCGGGCGGAGCTCGTCTACACCGGCGTCCTCTTCGAGGCCCTCGACGCGCTGACCCTCGACGCGGGTGCCCGTCGTCGGCTGCGCCGGGTGCTCGTCACGTCCTCGCTGCTGGGACTGGTGCGCCTCGGGGACCGGATCCCGTCGTACCGGCTCGGCGGCGACGTGTCGCTGCCCGGCGTGGGTCCGGTCGCCGGCGTGTGGCGCGAGCACCTGGGTCCGGTCGTCGAGCAGGAGGTCGGCCGGGGGCTGCTCGTCGACCTCCGGTCGAGCACGTACGCCGCCTTCTGGCGCCCCGAGGGCGACGTCGCCACCCGCACGGCCACCGTCCGCGTGCTCCACGAGCACGAGGGCGAGCGCAAGGTCGTCAGCCACTTCAACAAGGCGACCAAGGGGCGCATCGTGCGCTCCGTCCTGACCGACGGCGGCGACCCCCGCACCCCGGCCCGGTTCGCCGAGCAGCTGCGCGACCTGGGCTGGCACGTCGAGGTGGGAGAGACGGGACCGCGCGGCACGCGCCTCGACGTGGTCGTCCGCTCGCTCTGACGGCCTCGCGGGGTCAGGCGCCGAAGGGCCCCGTGCCCGGCACCCCGTTGAAGAGCCGCAGGCTCGCCATCGGCTCCGCGTCGTCGTCACCGGCGAAGTGGCCGACGACGGTGACCGACGCCGGGGCGAGCTCCATCCGGAAGACGGCCTCCAGCGGGGCCCCGAGGGCGTGGGCGACGAGCACCTTGATCGGGGTCACGTGGGACACCACGACGACGGTGCCGCCGGCGTGCTCCGCGAGCAGGCGCCGCAGGCCGTCGAGCACGCGGCGCTCCACGGTGCGGAACGACTCCCCCGTGCCGCCCGGTCGGGCGTCGAGCGAGCCGAGCCACGCGTCGAGCCCCGCCCGGTCGCGTTCCGCGACCTCGGCGAAGGTCGACCCGTCCCAGGCACCGAACTCCATCTCGGCGAACCCGGGCTCCTCGCGCGGCGCACCGGTGCCGAGGCGCTCCGCCACGATCTCCGCCGACTCGCGGGTGCGCCGTACCGGGGAGGTGACGACGGCGGTGACCCGCTCCGCCAGTGGCGCGAGCCAGTCCGCGGTCGCGCGCACCTGCGCCCGTCCCTCGTCGGTGAGCGGGGGGTTCGCCGATGCGAGGCCGCCCGAGAAGCTCTTGCGCTGGGTGTGCGCGGTGACGCCGTGGCGCACGAGCACCAGCGTGGTGGTGGCCCCTCCCGGCGACCAGCCGCGTGCGGGCGCGGGGGCCGTCGCGACGGGCGCGTCGTCGCGCGCCTCCTGGGCGCCCGCGTCGACCTCCTGCTGCAGGGCGTCCCCGGCCGCCGGCGCGGCCAGGTGCTCCACACCGGAGCGGGTGCCGTCGAGGGCCTCGTTGGCGAGGCGGTCGGCGTAGGCGTTCTCCGCCCGCGGCACCCACGTCCACCGGGTGCCGGGCGGGGCCAGCCCGCTCGCCTCCCGTGCGAGCGCCTGCATGTCGGGGTGCTTGATGCGCCAGTTGCCGGCCATCTGCTCGACGACGAGCTTGGAGTCCATCCGCACCTCGACCGAGGCCCCCGGCGCGAACGCGCGCGCCAGCCTCAGGCCCGCGACGAGGCCCGAGTACTCCGCCACGTTGTTGGTGGCCCGCCCCAGCGTCGCGCCGTCGTGCGCGATGACCTCACCGGTGCGCGCGTCCCGCAGCACCGCGCCGTACGCCGCGGGGCCCGGGTTGCCGCGCGACCCGCCGTCGGCCTCCACGATGACCTCGCGGTACGTCGGGGCGTCGCTCACAGACCCGACTCGCCCGTGCGGACGAGGATCCGCGAGCACTCCTCGCAGCGCACGACCGTCTCGACGCCGGCCTTCCGGATGACGGCCAGCTCGGCGTTGTCGAGCGTGAGGCGGCAACCGCCGCACTCGCGGCGGCGCAGCAGCGCCGCGCCGATGCCGCCCTTCTGCTCGCGCAGCCGGTCGTAGAGGGCGAGCAGGTCGGCCGGCAGGTCCGCCACTAGGGGGCCGCGGGCCGCGGTGGCGGCGGCGAGCTCCTCGTCGATGGCCTGCTGCTGGGCGGCGACGTCCGCCTGCAGCGCGCGGCCGCGCTCGTCGATCTCGGCGAGCTGGGCCGTCGCCGCGTCGAGTCGGCCCTGGGCCTCCTCGAGCCGCTCCATGATCTCGATCTCGGTGTCCTCGAGGGAGGCGATGCGCCGCTCCAGGGAGACCAGCTCGGCCTGCATGCGCTCGAGGTCGCGGGGGTTGGTGACGAGCCCGGCGTCCATGCGCTGCTGGTCGCGGGTGCGGCGGGTCTTGACCTGCTCGACGTCCGCGTCGGCCTTGCGCTGCTCGAGGGAGAGGTCGTCGACCGCGATGCGGGCGTCGCGTGCCTCGTCGTCCACCACCCGGCGCCGGGCGGTGAGGTCGGCGAGCTCGGCGAGGCCCGGCAGCGAGCGGCGCTGGTGGCGCAGCACGTCGATGCGGGAGTCGACCTCCTGGACGTCGAGCAGCTTCAGCTGCGCGAACGGATCGGCTTTGATCACTCGCTCCTCTCGGTGCGGTCAGCGGGGTCCGTGGACACGGTGCGGAACTGCCACGGGTCGGTGCGCAGCTCGCTGACGCGGACGTCCACCTTATCGCCGAACGCGTCCTGCACGCGCCGCTGCACCACGGGCAGCCACGTCCACTCGGCCGCCCAGTGGGAGACGTCCACGAGCGCCGGCCCGCCCGCCGCGACGAACTCCGCGGCCCGGTGGTGGCGCAGGTCGCTCGTGACGTAGACGTCGACGTCGGAGGCGGCCAGGCGGTCCAGCAGGAAGTCGCCGGCGCCGCCGCAGACGGCGATGCGCCGCACCGACCGCGTGGGGTCGCCCGCGACGCGCACACCGCCCTCGGTGGCCGGCAGGGCGTCGGCGACGACCTGGGCGAACGCGCCGAGGGTCGCGCGCTCGACGACGCCGATCCGACCGGTGCCGCTGACGAGCGCCTGGGGGTCGGCCAGCTCGACGACGTCGTACGCCGGCACCTCGTAGGGGTGCGCGGCCAGGAGCGCCGCCACCACCTGGCGGCGCAGGCGCCGCGGCAGCACGGCCTCGACCCGCTCCTCCTCGACGACGGCGATGTCACCGACGGTGCCGATGGTGGGCTGGGAGCCCTCGAGCGGGCGGAACCGTCCCTGGCCGGCCACCGAGAACGTGCAGTGGTCGTAGGTGCCGATCGCCCCTGCGCCGGCCTCGGCGATCGCGGCCCGCACGGGGGCGGCGGCGTCGGTCGGGACGGTCACGGTGAGCTTGTCGTAGGGGGCGGCGTGCCCGGGGAGGATCGGCTCCAGCTCGCTCAGCCCGAGTGCGTGGGCCAGCGCCTCGGAGACCCCGCCGACCGCCTGGTCGGCGTTCGTGTGCGCCACCAGCAGCGCGCACCCGGCCGCGGCGAGGCGGCTCAGCGTGCGGCCCTTCGGCGTCGTCGCCGCGAAGCCGTGCACCGGGGTCAGGAAGAGGGGGTGGTGCACGACCAGCAGGTCGGCGCCCCACGCGACGGCCTCCGCCGCGACCGCCTCGTCGACGTCGACGGCCAGCATGACCTTGCGCACCTGCTGGGCGGGGTCGCCGTACACGAGCCCGACGGCGTCCCAGTCCTCGGCCGTCGCCGGCGGGTACCAGGAGTGGAGGGCGGAGACCAGCTCGTCCAGCGACGTCATGGGCCGTACCGTAGCGGCCCCGTCGGACCTCAGTTGACCTGGCGCTCCTGGCCCTCCCAGTACGGCGCGCGCAGCTTGAACTTCTGCAGCTTGCCCGTCGCCGTGCGGGCCAGCTCGTCGCGGACCTCGACCGACGTGGGCGCCTTGTAGCCGGCCAGCCGGTCCTTGCACCACGCGATCAGCTCGGCCTCGTCCGCGCTCGAGCCGGGCGTGAGCACGACCAGCGCCTTGATCGTCTCGCCCCACTTCTCGCTGGGGACGCCGATGACGGCGACCTCGGCGACGTCGGGGTGCGAGAACAGCGCGTCCTCCACCTCGATCGACGAGACGTTCTCGCCGCCGGTGATGATCACGTCCTTCTTGCGGTCGCTGATGGTGAGGTAGCCGTCGTCGCCGATGACGCCCCCGTCGCCGGTGTGGAACCACCCGCCCGCCAGCGCCCGCTCCGTCTCGGCCGGCTGCTCCCAGTAGCCCTGGAGCACCTGGTTGCCCTGCGCCAGCACCTCGCCGTGCTCGTCGACCCGCAGCCGTACGCCGAGGGCCGGCGCCCCGGCGCGCACCAGCCGGGCCGCGCGCTCCTCGGCCGTCAGGTCGTCCCACTCCGCGCGCGTGCGGTTGACCGTGAGCAGCGGCGAGGTCTCGGTGAGGCCGTAGATCTGGACGAACTCCCAGCCGAGCTCCTCCTCGACGCGGGCGACCGTCCGGGTGGGCGGCGGCGCGCCGGCCACGATGATCCGCACGCGGTCGCGCCCCGGCACCTCGCCCTCCCAGGTCTGCGCGGCCTCGAGCACGGCGGCGACGACCGCCGGCGCGGCGCACAGGACGGTGACGCCGTGCTGCTCGACGCGGCGCAGGATCTCGGCGCCGTCGACCTTGCGCAGCACGACCTGGGGGACCCCGAGGCCCGTGGTCGCGAACGGCATGCCCCAGCCGTTGGCGTGGAACATCGGCAGGGTGTGCAGGTAGACGTCGCGGTCACCCAGCCCGACGTGCAGCGCGAACGTCGTGGCGTTCACCCAGATGTTGCGGTGCGTGATCTGCACGCCCTTGGGGCGGGCCGTGGTGCCCGAGGTGTAGTTGATGCAGGCCGTGGCGTCCTCGTCGGGTTCCCACGGCGCCGGCTCGGCCCCCTCGGGGGCGTAGAGGTGCTCGTCGCGGCCGAGCACGTAGCGGTGCTCGCAGGTGACGTCGGCGAGGGCCTCGTCCAGCTCGGGGTCGACGTACAGCACCCGTGCCCCCGAGTGCTCGACGATGTAGCGCACCTCGTCGGGCCGCAGCCGGAAGTTCACCGGCACGAGGACCCGCCCGTGCCCCGCGACCCCGAAGAACGACCCGAGCAGGCGGGCGCTGTTGTGCGAGACGACGGCGACCCGGTCCCCGACCCCCACACCCAGGGCGTCGAGGTGCGCGGCCTGGCGCCGAGCGAGGTCGTCGAGCGCGGCGTAGGTGAGGGAACCGAGCGACGGCGCGGGCTGGTCGGGCTCGTCGACGACGCCCACCCGGTCCGGGTAGACCGTGCGGGCCCGGTCGATGAAGTCGCGGACGCTCAACGGCACGAACATGGCACTCCCTGTCGTTCCGGGGCCCGACCCGGCGGTCGGGCGCGTGACGCCCGTCACTCTAGGGCCGGCGGGGGCGGCACCCGCGGGTCGGGTCGTGAGAGCCCTCTCATGAACCTGGGCCGGGGGACGTCGGTGGGGCAGGATCGACCCGTCATGTCCAGCGTCCTCAAGGTCCTCCTCGGCGTCGTCGTCGGTCTCGTCGTCGGCGGGGTCGGCGTCCGCGCCCTCGCGGGCGAGCCCGCCGCTCCCGAGGTGGGCGGGGCCGTGAGCCCGTCGGGCGCCGGCACACCCGGGGAGCCGCTCGGCACCGGTACGACGCCTCCCACCGCCACCGCCACCCCCACCCCGACGGCCCCGGCCACCCCGGGCACGCCCACCACCGGTCCGACGGCCTCGCCGGCGCCGCCCGCCCCGGCGCCGCCCGCCCCCCGCACCGTGCAGCCCACGGCCGTGCCGGTGCCCCCCGAGCGCGACGACGACGGGGACGATGCCGGGGACGACGGCGGGGACGACGGCGGGGATGCCGGGGACGACGACAGCGGGAGCGACGACGACGGGGACGACGACTGAGCACCCCCCGCTCCCCCGCGTCGCGCACCGGCGCGTCGGTGCGCCTGCGCATCACGACGACCGTGGCGCTGCTCGTCGCGCTCGCCCTGGCCGGTGCGGGGCTCAGCTTCTTCCTCATCGAGGACCAGCGCATCGACGCCGAGCGCGTCGCGGCCATCGAGCAGGAGCTGGCCGAGTTCCGGCAGTTCGCCGCCGCCCCGGGCCCCTTCAGCCAGCCGGACCCCACGACGGGCGAGCGGCGCACCGGCATCGCCGACCTGCTCTGGGGGTACGTCGAGAGCAACGTGCCGACCGACGACGAGCTGCTGGTCGGCTGGTGGGACGACCGCCTCCAGGTGCGTCCCGGGACCGGCAGGGGCCGTGACGCGGCGGTCACCGAGGCGGAGGCCTTCAGCGACGCCGTCCGTCCCCTTGTGGCGTCAGGCGGCTCGACCACGGTGGAGGTGGCGGGTGAGCCGCTCTTCCTGACCGTGCAGCCGGCGACCGCGACCGACGCGGCAGGTGCCGTCGAGCCGGGCGCCCTCGTGGTCGTCACCTTCACCGACGTCGCCGACGAGCAGCTGGCGGAGACGGTGCGCACCTACGCGGTGGTGGCCGCGATCGCACTGCTGCTCGTGGTCGGCGCCGCCGCGTGGCAGTCGGGACGCCTCCTGCGCCCGCTGCGCGTGCTGCGCCGCAACGCGGAGGAGATCGGCGAGACCGACCTCTCGCGCCGCGTCCCGGAGACCGGCAACGACGACATCACCGCCCTGACCCGCACGGTGAACGGCATGCTCGCCCGCCTCGAGAACGCCTTCGCCGCCCAGCGCCGCTTCCTCGACGACGCGGGTCACGAGCTCAAGACGCCGCTGACCATCGTGCGTGGCCACCTCGAGCTGCTGGAGACCGACAGCCCCGACGCCGCGCAGACCCGCGACCTGGTGCTGGACGAGGTCGACCGCATGGCCCGCCTCGTCGGGGACCTCCTGCTGCTCGCCAAGAGCGACCGCCCCGACTTCCTGCGCACCGCGCCCACCGACGTCGGCGACCTGGTCCTCGACGTGCTGGCCAAGGCGCGGGCGCTGGGTGAGCGCACCTGGACCCTGGACGCCCCGGACCCGGCCACCGGGTCCGCGGGCGCCGTCGTCGAGGCCGACCCCCAGCGGCTCACCCAGGCCCTGCTGCAGCTGTGCGACAACGCCGTCAAGCACACGCGGCCCGGCGACGAGGTGGCCGTGGGGTACGACGTGCCCGCCCCCGGCCGGGTGCGCCTGTGGGTGCGCGACACCGGGCCGGGCGTGCCCGAGACCGACCGCGACCTGGTGTTCGAGCGCTTCGGCCGCAGCCACGTCCCCGATGGCGACGAGGGGTTCGGTCTCGGCCTGTCGATCGTCGCGGCGATCGTGCACGCCCACGGCGGCACGGTGGCCGTCGAGGAGGCCGATCCCCCGGGCGCCCGGTTCGTCGTCACGCTCCGGGAGTCGGGATGAGACCGTCCCGCGGCGCCGCGGGTCGTCGTACCGCACCGCCACCGCACCACCGCACGCACGCACGACCTGCACGCACCACACGCACCGGAGGAGGACCAGGGGTGGCCAGCATCCTGATCGTCGAGGACGAGCAGCGGATCGCGTCGTTCGTCGCGAAGGGCCTCAAGGCCGACGGGCACACCGTGACGGTGGTCGGCGACGGCGTCGACGGTCTCGACGAGGCGCTGAGCGGCGGCCACGACCTGATGGTGCTCGACATCGGCCTGCCGCGCATGGACGGGTTCGAGGTGCTCGACCAGCTGCGCTCGCAGGGGTCGCGCATGCCGGTCATCGTGCTGACGGCCCGCGACTCGGCCGCGGACACCGTGTCGGCCCTCGACGGGGGCGCGGACGACTACATGCCGAAGCCGTTCCGCTTCGCCGAGCTGCAGGCCCGCATCCGCGCCCGCCTGCGGCAGGTGTCGGCCGGCGGTGGCGAGGCCGCCGCGACGGTGCTCGACGTCGGCGGCGTGCGGCTCGACCTGCGCACCCGCCGCGCCACCGTCGCCGGGCGCACCCTCGAGCTGTCGGCCCGCGAGTTCACCCTCGCCGAGATGTTCCTGCGCAACCCCGGCCAGGTGCTGTCCCGCGAGCAGCTGCTGGACAAGGTCTGGGGCCTCGACTTCGACCCGTCGTCGAACGTCGTCGACGTGTACGTCGGGTACCTGCGCCGCAAGTTCGGCGCCCACACCATCGGGACGGTCCGCGGGATGGGCTACCGCTTCAACTCCTGAGTGCAGGCCCGACAGCGCAGACACGACGGCGCAGGCACGACAGCGCCCCCGCGACCCGTGGTCGCGGGGGCGCTGTCGCCCGGGGGGTCCGGTACGGCGCGGCGCCGCGTCAGTCGTCGCCACCGTCGTCGTCGCCGTCGTCACCGCGGTCGTCGTCACCGTCGTCACCGCGGTCGTCGTCACCGTCGTCGCCGCGGTCGTCACGGTCGTCGTCGTCACGGTTCGGTGCCGGCGCAGCCGGCCGCGGCGCGGGGGCGGGCGTCGACCGGGGCGCGGGCGCGGGCGCCGTCGAGCGGTCGTCGCGGTCGTCGTCGCGGTCGTCGTCGCGGTCGTCGTCGCCGTCCCGTCGCGGCGCCGCGGGGGGCGCCGGAGCCGGTGCGGAGGGGGCCGCCGTGGGAGCAGCCGTGGGGGGCGTGGTGGGGGCGGCCGAGGTCGGTGCCGCGGTGGGCGCGGGGGTGCCGGCGTCGTCGGCGTCGTCGTCACCGACGGAGGTGATGGTGACGGCCTCGGGCTGCGGGCCGCCCGACCCGGGGAGGGCGAGCAGGGCCGCGCCGCACAGGCCCAGCAGGGCGACGACGCCGGGGAGCACGATCTTGAGCAGCATGGGGTGTCCTCTTCTCGACGGACCCGCGGGCCCGGTGGGTGATAGGACGACCTTCCCGCCGCGCCGTTAGACCACCGTGAGGCTTGCGTGAGAGCCCTCTCACCTCGACCGGGGGCCCACCGGGGAGGAACCTCCGGTCGGGTAGTCGGCGCTCCGCGCCGGCCGGAGGGGCGCGCCGTCGGCACAGGACGCCGGCGGGACGGCGGGGTGGGCGAAGAGGGGCTCGAACCCCCGACCTTCCGGGTGTAAACCGGACGCTCTGACCAGCTGAGCTATTCGCCCTCGGGCGGCGCACAGCCTACGACAGCCGGGGGGACGTCACCGACCGGGCCGGACGCCGGGTGCGATCCGGACGTCCGCGAAATTGAATGTCGCGCCGCTGGAGTCTCGGGTCACCAGCGGCGCGACGAGAAGATCATGCAACGGTTGATCGTTGAACTTCCACGGAACGCGGAATCCGTCTCACATCGCGGCCACCGGTCCAGACCGGTGGGGCCGGTCGGGGCCGGTCGGGGCCGCTCAGACCGCGGCGCGCAGCGCGGCGAGGTGCGCGTCGAGGTCACGCCCCTGCGAGCGCTCGTTGTGCACCGCCCACCGCACGACCCCGTCCGGCCCCACGACGTACGACGAGCGGCGCGGGCAGCCGCGCGCCTCGTCGAGCACGCCGTACGCCGACGCCACCGCCCCGTGGGGCCAGAAGTCGGACAGCAGCGGCAGGTTGAGCCCGTCGCGGTCGGCGAACGCCCGCAGCGAGTACACCGGGTCGCAGGAGACGACCAGCGCCTCGGTGTCGAACGTCAGGAAGTCGGCGATGCGGGCCTGGAGACCGCCGAGCTCGCCGGTGCAGACCCCGGAGAACGCGAACGGGATGAAGACGAGCGCCACCGCCTTGCGGTCGCGGAACGACGACAGGGTGACGCTCTGGCCGAACTGGTCGCGCAGCGTGAAGTCCGGTGCCTGCGCGCCGACCGGGAGACCCGGGCCGGCCGCGCCGGCGCCGGGTCCGGGCGGGAGGTCGAGCTGCAGGTCGGGCATGTCGCCCATCCTCGCACCCTCCGCCGGCACCTCCCGCGACACCCGCTCAGCCCGCGTCGAGCTCCCGCTTCAGCACCTTGCCGGTGGCGTTGCGGGGCAGCTCGTCGAGGAACACGATCTCGCGCGGGACCTTGTAGCGGGCCAGGTTGGCGCGCACCCAGTCCTTGAGCCCGTCCTCGTCCACCGAGCCGTCGGCGGTCAGCACGACGAAGGCCCGCAGCCGCTTGCCGAAGTCGTCGTCCGGCACGCCCAGCGCGGCGACCTCGCTGACGGCCTCGTGCCGCGCCAGGCAGTCCTCGACCTCGCGGGGGAAGACGTTCTCCCCGCCGGAGACGATCATCTCGTCGTCGCGACCCTCGACGTAGAGGCGGCCGTCCGGGCCGAACCGCCCGACGTCACCGGACGACATGAGGCCGTCCACGACCTCCTTGGCGCCGCCGCCCGTGTACCCCTCGATCTGCAGGTCGTTGCCGACGAAGATCCGGCCCGGCTCCCCGTCGGGCACCGGTCGGCCCTGCTCGTCGAGGATGCGGATGACCGTGGCGTGCGGCAGCCGGCCCGCCGAGCCGGGCGCCTCCCGCAGGTCGGTGGGGTCGGCGATGCTCGCCCAGGCGACCTCGGTCGAGCCGTAGGTGCTGTAGAGGTTGTCGCCGAAGCGGTCCATCCAGTCCAGCGCGAGGTCGCCGGGCAGCGCCGACCCCGACGACGCGACGACCTGCAGGTGGTCGAGCCGGTGGCGGTCGAGCACGTCGGCGGGCAGCGCGAGGATGCGCTGCAGCATCACGGGGATCACGACGAAGGACGTGCAGCGCTCCTCCTCGAGCAGCGCGAGGGCCTCGGCCGGGTCGAAGCGGCGGCGCAGCACGAGCGTCGTGCCGAGCAGCATGGCGAGCTGGTAGTGCGCGAAGCCCCAGGTGTGGAACAGCGGTGCGGCGACGTAGCAGCGCCACCCGGCCCGCAGCGGCATCCGCGACAGCAGCGAGACCGCCGCCGGCACGCCACCCTGGGGCCGCGGGGCGCCCTTCGGCGTGCCCGTCGTGCCCGACGTGAGGATGATCGTGCGGCCCTCGCGACCCGGCGGGGCGGGCTCGGCGTCACCACCGGCCGCGGTCGCGGCCTCCACGAGCCCGTCGATCGTGGGCGGGGCGTCGGGGCCCGTCGGCTCCTCGTCGACCCAGGCGAGCACGCGCAGCTCGACGTCGACGTCGGCCAGCAGGTCGGTGAACTCCTCGTCGTGCACCAGGACGCGGGGCTGCTCGCGCTCGACGACGTCAGCCAGCTGCGGCCCGGCGAAGGCGGTGTTGAGGTAGAGCACGTCGGCCCCGAGCTTGCTCACCGCGATGGAGGCCTCCACGAAGCCCCGGTGGTTGCGGCACATGAGGGCGACGCCGTCGCCCTCGCGGACCCCCCGCGCGCGCAGGGCCGCGGCCAGGGCGTTCGTACGGCGGTGCAGCTCACCCCAGGTGAGCACGCCCCGCTCGTCCACCACGCCGGGCTGGTCGGGGGCGCGCAGCGCCAGCGTCCGGAACCCGCCCGCCGGCGACGTGCCCCACGCGCGGAGCGTGCCGACGAGACCGGCCAGCACCTTCGGGGAGTACGGGCGGACGATGCCCGACCTGACCAGGACCCGCAGGCTCGTGCCCGCGTCGGACGCCTTCGTCCTGAGTGCGCTCATGACCGACCTTTCCTCGAGAGGGTAGGGCGACCCTACGTGCCGAGGAACGGTCTTGAACAGGAAGTGTCACGCGCTGTTACGCAATCGGGCGCACGGGCCCGCCGATCAGCCCTGGGACTTCGGGGCCACGAGCCGCGTGGCCGACCAGTCCTTGCTGACCGGGGCCGTGGTCGTCTGCGCGAGCCCGGCGACCGGCGCGGCCTCCGCGATGTCGGCAGGGTCCACGCTGCCGGGACGACCCACCTTCGGCGTGAGCAGCCAGATCGCGCCGCCCCCCACGAGGTCGGTCAGCGCGTCGACGAGCCCGTCGACCAGGTCGCCGTCGTCCGCGCGCCACCACAGGAGCACGGCGTCGACCACGGCGCCGTCCGCCTCCTCGACGAGGTCGGCGTCGATCTCCTCCTCGATCGCAGCCCGGAGGTCGTCGTCGCAGTCCTCGTCCCAGCCGAGCTCCTGGATCGTCATGCCCTTCACCAGGCCCAGCCGGGCCGCCGGGCTCATGCCCGCCGTCTGGGTGGATCCACCACCCGGGGTCGCACTCACTGACTCCTCCAGTCCTTCGTCCGCAGTCCCGCGACGGCCTCGTGCCGCAGCGTGCCCCGTAGTCCACCGGGTTTCCGCAGGCTGCGCAACCTCTCCCCGCCGCGTGGCGCGCCCCGGAGGGGCCCGCTGGCCGCCTGGCGGACGTACTCACGGGTAGATTTCTTGCGGGTTCGCCACGTGCGACGATGGCGGGCGTGACCGCTGACTCGACACCCCGACCCGGCCAGTCGCGCTCCACTTCCACGTCCGTGATCCACGAGGGCCTGCCGACCCAGTTGCCCGACATCGACCCGGACGAGACCCACGAGTGGCTCGACTCCTTCGACTCCCTGATCGACGACCGAGGGCGGGAGCGCGCGCGCTACGTCATGCTCCGGTTGCTCGAGCGGGCGCGTGAGAAGCAGGTCGGCGTGCCGGCCCTGCGTTCCACCGACTACATCAACACCATCCCGCCCGAGCGCGAGCCGTGGTTCCCCGGCGACGAGGACGTCGAGCGCCGCATCCGTGCCTTCATCCGGTGGAACGCCGCGATGATGGTCTCGAGCGCGAACCGCAAGGGCCTCGAGGTCGGTGGCCACATCGCGACGTACCAGTCGTCGGCCAGCCTCTACGAGGTCGGCTTCAACCACTTCTTCAAGGGCCGTGACGCCGAGGGCGGGGGCGACCAGGTCTACATCCAGGGCCACGCCTCCCCCGGCGTCTACGCCCGCGCCTTCCTCGAGGGCCGGCTGTCGGAGCAGCAGCTCTACCGGTTCCGCCAGGAGGTCCAGCACGGCGTCGGGGCCGGCCTGTCGTCGTACCCCCACCCCCGGCTCATGCCGGAGTTCTGGGAGTTCCCGACGGTCTCGATGGGCCTGACGGCGATCAACTCGATCTACCAGGCCCGCTTCAACCGCTACCTGCAGAACCGCGGCGTCAAGGACACGAGCAAGCAGCGCGTGTGGGCCTTCCTCGGCGACGGCGAGATGGGCGAGCCCGAGTCGCTCGGCGCGATCCGCACCGCGGCGCGCGAGGAGCTCGACAACCTGACCTGGGTCGTCAACTGCAACCTGCAGCAGCTCGACGGTCCGGTGACGGGCAACGGCAAGATCATCCAGGAGCTGGAGTCCTACTTCCGCGGCGCCGGCTGGAACGTCATCAAGGTCGTCTGGGGCCGCGAGTGGGACCAGCTGCTGGCCCGCGACGTCGACGGCGTGCTCGTCAACCAGATGAACACGACCCCCGACGGCGCCTTCCAGACCTACTCGGTCGAGTCGGGCTCCTACGTGCGCGAGGACTTCTTCGGCGGCGACCAGCGCCTGCGGGCGATGGTCGAGCACATGAGCGACGACCAGATCCGCAAGCTCCCCCGCGGCGGTCACGACTACCGCAAGGTGTACGCCGCGTTCGACGCCGCGACGAAGCACGTCGGCCAGCCGACCGTGATCCTCGCGAAGACGATCAAGGGCTGGACGATCGACTCGCTCGAGGGCAAGAACGCGACGCACCAGATGAAGAAGCTGACGAAGGACGACGTCAAGCGCTTCCGCGACCGCCTCTACCTGCCCATCTCCGACCGCGACCTCGAGATCGCGTACGAGGAGACCGGCGCCGCTCCGTTCTTCCACCCCGGGGCGAAGTCGCCCGAGATGGAGTACATGATGGAGCGCCGCAACCAGCTCGGCGGCTCGCTCCCCCGTCGCGTCAACCGCGCGACGATGCTGAAGCTCCCGGGCGACAAGGTCTACGCAGACCTCAAGAAGGGCGCCGGCAAGAACAAGGTGGCCACGACGATGGCCGCCGTGCGCCTGCTGCGCGACTGGATGAAGGACCCCGAGATCGGCCAGCGGGTCGTGCCGATCGCGCCCGACGAGTACCGGACCTTCGGCATGGACTCGATGTTCCCGAGCGTCAAGGTCTACAACCCGATGGGCCAGACCTACGAGTCGGTCGACCGCAACATGCTGCTGGCCTACAAGGAGTCGACCTCGGGGCAGCTGCTCCACGAGGGCATCTCCGAGGCCGGCGCGATGGCGTCCGCGACCGCTGCGGGTTCGGCGTACAGCACGCACGGCGAGCACATGATCCCGTTCTACATCTTCTACTCGATGTTCGGGTTCCAGCGCACGGGCGACTCCATCTGGGCCATGGCCGACCAGCTCGCCCGCGGCTTCCTCGTGGGCGCGACGGCCGGTCGCACCACGCTCACCGGCGAGGGCCTGCAGCACGCCGACGGCCACTCCCCGCTGCTCGCGGCGACCAACCCGGCGGTCGTGCACTACGACCCCGCGTTCGCCTACGAGGTCGGCCACGTGATGCGTTCGGGCCTCGAGCGCATGTACGGCGCGAGCGAGGAGCACCCGACGGGCGAGGACGTCATCTTCTACCTCACCGTCTACAACGAGCCGGTCGAGCAGCCCGCGGAGCCCGAGGACCTCGACGTCGCCGGTCTCCTCAAGGGCATGTACCAGGTGTCCGCGTCGGAGGCGGAGGGCCCGCGGGTCCGCCTGCTCGCCTCGGGCGTCGGCTTCCCCTGGATCAAGGACGCCCAGCGCATGCTCGCCGAGGAGTGGGGCGTCGCGGCCGACACCTGGTCGGTCACGTCGTGGAACGAGCTGGCCCGCGAGGCCATCGCGTCGGAGGAGTGGAACCTGCTCCACCCCGACGAGGCCCCGCGCACGGCGTACGTCTCGGAGAAGCTGAGCGACTCGTCGGGCCCGGTCGTCGCCGTGTCGGACTACATGGCCGCGGTGCCGCTGCAGATCGCCCGCTGGGTGCCGGAGGACTACCGCGTGCTCGGTGCGGACGGGTTCGGCTTCGCCGACACGCGTCCGTCGGCGCGCCGGTTCTTCCACATCGACGCCCAGTCCGTCGTCGTCGCCTCGCTGCAGGCGCTCGCGGACGCCGGCGAGATCGACCCGGCGCTGGTCCGCAAGGCGTTCGACAAGTACCGGATCGACGACCCCACCGCGGTGAAGGACGTCGCGCAGGAGGGCGGCGACGCCTGACGCGTCGTCGACCGTGACGAGGGCCCCGGGCCCGCGCGGTGGGAGCGATCCCGCCGCGCGGCCCGGGGCCCTCGCCGTCGGCGGGGTTCCGGAGCGAACCGCAGGAAGAGGCGGCGTACGCCGGTCAGGCGCCCCGCACCAGGCGCAGGCGGCGCGGAGCCGGCGGGGCCGGTGCAGGACGGGCCGGCGCCTCGCCGGCCTCGGCCTGCACCGCGGGGACCGTCGGCCCGTCGAGGAGGTGGCGGCGCCAGCGTGCCCGGCTGTGCCGCGCGGGCTCCGTCGTCGCCACGAAGTCCTCGATGACCGCGGCGAACCGCCCGGGGTGGTCCTTGTGCGGGAAGTGGCCCGCGTCGTCCAGGACCTCGATGCGCGCGCCCGGCGCGAGCCGCGCCGCGTTGTCGACGTGGCCCACCGGGATGACCTCGTCCTCGCGCCCCCAGACGACGCACATCGGCAGCGACGCCGTGAGGTAGGCGCGGTCGGCCATGGTGATGATCTGGCCCCGCCAGTCGACGACGCCCCGCACGACGTGCCGGATCGCCGCGCGGGCGCGGGGGTCGCGGAACGACTCGACGATGGCGGCCACCTCGGGCAGGTCGCGCGTGCGGCGCCCCGGCACCCGGCCGAGCACCCGCAGGCCGCCGGTCACCGCCTGCCGCACGCCGGGCGCCGTCAGCACGCCCATCGCCTCGTGGAACCCGGGCGTGGTCACCGCCCGGATCATCGGGCTCACCTCCGGGCCCAGGCCGCCGCTGGCCACCAGGACGAGGCGCTCGGTGCGCTCGGGGAACTGGTACGCGAACTGCATGGCGACCCCGCCCCCGAAGCTGTGGCCCACGACCGTCACGCGGTCGACGCCCAGCACGGTCAGCAGGTCGCGCATGCCGTTGGCGTAGCCGCCCACGCTGTAGTCGGCCCGGGGCTTGTCCGAGCGGCCGTGCCCGAGCAGGTCGGGCGCGATGACGGTGTGGCGCTCGGCCAGCCGCGCCATGGCGGGCAGCCACGTCGTGTGGTCGCAGCCGAGGCCGTGCAGCAGGAGCAGCGCGGGGCCGCTGCCGGTCACCACGAAGGCCCGGCGGTGGCCGTGGACCTCGACGTGCTGCAGCTGGGGTTCCGGCACGGGCCCTCCTCGGGGTGGGGTCGTGCCGGATTCAACCAGAGGTACGTGCGGGGCGCGCGACGACGGGCGGGCGGTGACGAGACCGTCAGCGCACCGTCACCCCGGCGTGACCCGGGCGACGCACTAGGCTGTGGCGGGTGGTCCTCTCCCCGCTCCCCGGCCCCGGCGGGCCCCCGGCGGACCCCTCGGGAGGGACCCGGCCGTCGCCGGAGTCGACGCCCGACGCCGCACTGCGCGCCCGGACCTCCGACGTCCTCCAGCGGGGCGCCGGACGGCTGAGCACCGCGGCCACGGCCCGCATGGAGACCGAGGTGGGCTGGTTCCGCGACCTCTCGGCCGAGGACCGGTCGTGGGTCGGCCTCATCATCCAGGCCGGCATCCGCAGCTTCGTCGACTGGTGGCGGGCCGGTGGGGGCGCGCAGCCCTCGGACGCCACGCTGGCGACCGCCGTCTTCGGCGCCGCGCCACGGGCCCTGGCGGGCGTCATCACCCTCCAGCAGACCGTCGACCTCGTGCGCCTGGGCATCGACGTCGTCGAGGAGCACCTCGACCAGGTGCTCGACCCCGGCGACAGCCCCGCGGTGCACGCGGCGATCCTGCGCTACGGCCGCGAGCTGGCGTTCGCCACCGCGACGGTCTACGCCCGGGCCGCGGAGGCGCGCGGCGCCTGGGACGCCCGGCTCGAGGCGCTCGTCGTCGACAGCATCCTGCGGGGCGACCCGGACGACGAGATGCTCTCGCGCGCCAGCGCGCTCGGCTGGGAGTCGCGTGGCGGGGTGTGCGTCGTCCTCGGCGCGGCACCGCAGGAGCGGGTCGCCCCCGACCTCGTCGGCACCGTCCGCCGTCACGCCCTCACGGCCGCCACCGACGTGCTGTCCGCCATCCAGGGCCACCGCCTGGTCATCGTCCTGGGCGGCGTCGACTCCCCCGTCGAGGCCGCCGCCGCGGTCGTCGGCGAGTTCGGGGCCGGACCCGTCGTGGTGGGTCCGCGGGCCGACGACCTCGCGTCGGCGTACCGCTCGGCGCGGGAGGCGGTGGCCGGGTACGACGTCGCGGCCGCCTGGCCCGACGCCCCCCGGCCCGTGCACGCGCTGGACCTGCTGCCCGAGCGCCTGCTGGCCGGCGACCGCGGCGCCGCGGAGCACCTGCTGACCCGCGTGCACCGGCCGCTGGCGGAGCACCGCTCGGCGCTCGTGGAGACCCTGACGTCGTACTTCGCCCACCGGTCGTCGATCGAGGGCACCGCGCGGGCGCTGTTCGTGCACGCCAACACGGTGCGCTACCGCCTGGCGCAGGTCGCCGAGGTGACGGGTTGCACGCCGACCGACCCCCGGGACGCGTTCACCCTGCAGATCGCGCTCGTGGTGGGCCGCCAACACGGGGCTGCAGCCCGACCGGCGGGTAACCCGGATTTGTAGGGTCCCTCCAACGTCGCCCGCCCCAAGTTCGTCACCATCGGACCTGAATGGTGGGAAGGGCACAAGGCACAGTGGGGGCGTGCTCGTCGTACTGGCCCCCGGCCAAGGCTCCCAGACCCCCGGTTTCCTCCGACCCTGGCTCGCCGACCCCACGTTCGCGACCCGCTTCGACTACCTCGCCAGCGTCGCCGACCTCGACCTCGCGCACTACGGCACCGAGGCGGACGCCGAGACCATCCGCGACACCGCGATCGCCCAGCCGCTGCTCGTCGCCGCCGGCCTCGTGGCCGCGCTCGAGCTCTTCCCCCACCCGTCCGACGCCTTCGCACGCGTGGGCGCCGTCGTCGGCCACAGCGTGGGCGAGCTCGCCGCCGCCGCCGGCGCGCGGGCGATCAGCGCCGAGCAGGCGATGGTGCTCGTGCGGGAGCGCGGCCGGGCCATGGCGGCCGCCGCCGCGGCCACGCCGACCGGCATGACGGCCGTGCTGGGCGGCCAGCGCGACGACGTGCTCGCGACGCTGGAGCGCCACGGCCTCGTCGCCGCCAACGACAACGGCCCCGGCCAGGTGGTCGCCGCCGGTACGACGGAGCAGCTCGCCGCCCTCGCCGCCGACCCGCCGACCCGCGCCCGGCTCATCCCGCTCAGCGTGGCCGGCGCGTTCCACACCCACCACATGGCCCCGGCCGTCGACCGCCTCGGTGCCCTCGCCGCCGCCGTCACGACGCACGACTCGCGCATCCCGGTGATCTCGAACCGCGACGGCCGGGTCGTCCACGACGGCCAGGACGTGCTGCGGCGCATCGTCACCCAGATCGCCAACCCCGTGCGCTGGGACCTGTGCATGGAGACGATGCTCGACCTCGGCGTCACCGGCGTGCTCGAGATGCCGCCGGCCGGCACCCTCACCGGCATCGCCAAGCGGGCCATGAAGGGCGTCGAGACGTTCGCGCTCAACACCCCCGACCAGCTCGACGACGCCCGCGCGTTCGTGCGCAAGCACGGCGAGCGCTCCCTCATCTCCACGACGCCGACGTGGCGGATGGTCGTCGCCCCGGCCAAGGGCACCTTCGAGCGCGACGAGCAGGCCGGCGCCGCCGACCTGCTCGCGCCCCACGCCACGATCGGCTCGATCGTGTCCCTGCGCGACCGCACGCCGGTCACCGCGGCCCACGGCGGGCACGTCGTCGAGTGGCTCGTGGAGGACGGCGACCTCGTCTCCCCCGGTCAGCCCCTGCTCCGCCTGCACCCCGCGGGCGCCGCCTGATGACCGGGCTCGCCCTCGAGGCCGGCTCCGGGTCCCCCCACGCGCGCATCCTCGGCGTCGGCGCCTACCGCCCGCGCCGCGTGGTGCCCAACAGCGAGGTCGTCGACGCGATCGACTCCAGCGACGAGTGGATCCAGCAGCGCAGCGGCATCCGCAGCCGCCGCTGGGCCGACGCCGACGAGACGATCGAGATGATGTCGGTCGAGGCCTCCCGGGCCGCGCTCGCGCAGGCCGGCATCGACGCCCGCCAGGTCGACTGCGTCGTGGTCGCGACCGTCAGCCACATGCTCAACCTGCCGTCGGCCGCGGCCGCCATCGCCCACCGGCTCGGCACCGACCAGGCCGCGGCGTTCGACGTCTCCGCCGCCTGCGCGGGCTTCTGCCACGGCGTGGCCCTGGCCTCCGACATGGTGCGGGCCGGCTCCGCCCGCCACGTGCTGGTCGTCGGCGTCGAGCGGCTCTCCGACATGACCGACCCGACCGACCGCGGCACCGCGTTCATCTTCGCGGACGGCGCCGGCGCCGTCGTCGTGGGCCCGTCCGAGACGCCCGCGATCGGCCCCGTCGTGTGGGGCTCCGACGGCGAGCAGTACGACCTGATCCGCCAGAAGGACGACTGGCGCGACGTGCTCGCCGCCGACGAGCCGGCCTTCCCCTTCATGACCATGCAGGGCGCCGCGGTGTTCCGGTGGGCCTCCTTCACCATGGCCAAGACGGCGCAGCAGGCCCTCGACCGGGCCGGCATCACGGTCGACGACCTCGACGTGTTCGTGCCCCACCAGGCCAACATGCGCATCACCGACGCGATGGCGCGCACGATGAAGCTGCCCGCCACGGTGCGCGTCGCCCGCGACATCGCCGAGGCGGGCAACACCTCCGCCGCCTCGGTCCCCCTCGCGCTCGAGCGCATGATCGCCGAGGGCGAGGCACGCTCCGGCGACATCGCCCTCCTCATCGCCTTCGGCGCCGGCCTGGCGTACGCCGCCCAGGTCGTCGTCCTCCCCTGAGGCGGGAGCGTCCGGTCCGCCGGCCGCTCCCGCCGGCACCACCACCCCTGCACCACCCCTGCACCAACCCCCTGCACCAACCCCCTGCACCACCCCGCGACCACGGGGACGCACCCCGCGCCCCGGTCCCGACCGAGAGGAAGCACCATGCCCAGCACCGATGAGATCCGCGCCGACCTCGCCGACATCGTCAACGAGGTCGCCGGCATCCCGGCCGACGACGTCCAGCTCGACAAGTCGTTCGTCGACGACCTCGACGTCGACTCGCTCTCCATGGTCGAGGTCGTCGTCGCCGCCGAGGAGAAGTTCGGCGTCACCATCCCCGACGACGAGGTCAAGAACCTGAAGACCGTCGGCGACGCCGTCAGCTTCATCGAGAACCGCCTCTGAGGCTCCCGCCCACCGCGCGCGTCCGCCGTACCCCCACCAGCGAAGGGAACCCCCCATGACCAGCACCCGAGTCGTCGTCACTGGACTGGGCGCCACCTCTCCCGTCGGTGGTGACGTCGCCAGCACCTGGAGCGCCCTCCTCGAGGGCCGCTCCGGGGTCCGGCAGCTCACCGAGGAGTGGGCGGAGCCGCTGGGCGCGCGCATCGCGGCCCAGGTCGCCGTCGAGCCGACGGAGGTCCTGGAGCGCGTCAAGGCCCGCCGTCTCGACCGCTCCGGCCAGCTCGCGCTGGTCGCGGCGATCGAGGCGTGGGCCGACGCCGGGTTCACGGGCCCGGCGGGCGAGGTCGACGTCGACCCCGAGCGGCTGGCCGTGGCCGTCGCCTCGGGGATCGGCGGCGTCACCACGCTGCTCTCCAACTACGACAACCTGCTCGCCGCGGGCCCCCGCCGGGTCTCGCCGCTGGCGATCCCGATGCTCATGCCGAACGGCCCCGCGGCCGCGGTGGGCCTGCGGTTCAACGCCAAGGCCGGCGTGCACACGCCCGTCTCGGCCTGCGCCTCGGGCAACGAGTCGATCGCCCTCGGCGTCGACCTCATCCGCCTGGGCCGCGCCGACGTCGTCCTCGTCGGCGGCACCGAGGCAGCGGTCCACCCGCTGCCGATGGCCGCGTTCGGCCAGATGATGGCGCTGTCGAAGCGCAACGACGACCCTGCCGGGGCCTCCCGGCCGTGGGACAAGGGCCGCGACGGCTTCGTCCTCGGCGAGGGCGCGGCGGTGCTCGTCCTCGAGTCCGCCGAGCACGCCGCCGCTCGCGGCGCGCGGGTGTACGCCGAGGTGGCCGGCGCCGCGATCACCGCCGACTCGCACGACATCGCGCAGCCCGACCCCGCCGGTCTCGGCGCGACCCGGGCGATGAAGCGCGCCCTCGTCGAGGGCGACCTGGCGGCCGGCGACGTGCTCCACATCAACGCCCACGCCACCTCGACGCCGCAGGGCGACGTGGCCGAGGCGCTCGCCATCCGCAACGCCCTCGGCGACGCGGCCGGCGGTGCCGTGGTCACCTCGACGAAGTCGATGACCGGGCACCTGCTCGGCGCCGCGGGCGCCCTGGAGTCGGTCGCGACCGTGCTGGCCCTGCACCACCGCACGGTGCCCGGCACGATCAACCTCACCGACCCCGAGGACGTCGGCCTGGACCTCGCGGACAAGACCCGCGACCTGCCGGCCGGGGACATCGCCGCGCTCAACAACTCGTTCGGCTTCGGCGGCCACAACGTCGCCATCGCCTTCCGGAGCGCCTGATGACCCCGACCGTCGCCCCTGCCACCGAGCCGGCCGCCGCACCCGTGGCCGCGGGCAGCGTCCCGCGGGCGCAGAAGCCGAAGGTGCCGCGCGAGCAGGACCCGCGCAACCCGCTGCACCGCCTCACGGCGCTGCTCGACGAGGGCTCGCTGGAGCTGCTGACGCCGGACGACCTGTCGGGCATGCTCGCCGCGACCGGCACGGTGCGCGGCACCCGCGTGGTCGCGTTCTGCTCCGACGCCACCGTCATGGGCGGCGCCATGGGCACCGACGGCTGCCAGGTCGTGATGACGGCGTACCAGCGGGCGCTGACCGACGGCGTCCCGATCATCGGGCTGTGGCACTCGGGCGGCGCCCGGCTCGCCGAGGGCGTGGCCTCGCTGCACGCCGTGGGCCGCATCTTCGCGATCATGACGCAGGCCTCGGGCCGCATCCCGCAGATCTCCGTGGTGCTCGGTCCCGCCGCGGGCGGCGCGGCGTACGGTCCCGCCCTCACCGACGTCGTCGTGCTCGGGCCCGAGGGGCGGATCTTCGTCACCGGTCCCGAGGTCGTCCGCTCCGTGACGGGCGAGGACGTCGACATGCTGCGGCTCGGCGGCCCGGAGCCGCACGGGCGCCGCTCCGGTGTCGTGCACCTCCTCGCCGACACCGAGGAGGACGCCCTCGAGCACGCGCGGGCCACCGCCTCGCTGCTCGGCGGCCAGGGCACCCTGCGCCCCGAGGACGTCGAGGACACCGACCTCGCCGACCTCCTGCCGGAGTCGCGCAAGCGGGCGTACGATGTGCACCCCCTCATCGAGGGCATCCTCGACGAGGGCACCGCGCTCGAGCTCCACCCCCGCTGGGCGCCGAACGTCGTCACCTCGCTCGGTCGCCTCGGTGGCCGCACCGTCGGCGTCGTCGCGAACAACCCGCTGCGCCTCGGCGGCTGCCTCGACTCGCTGTCGGCCGAGAAGGCGTCGCGCTTCGTGCGGCTCTGCGACGCCTTCGGCGTGCCGCTCGTGGTCGTCGTCGACGTGCCCGGCTACCTGCCCGGCGTGGGGCAGGAGTGGGACGGCGTCGTGCGCCGCGGCGCGAAGCTGCTGCACGCCTTCGCCGAGTGCGTCGTGCCCCGGGTGACGCTGGTGACCCGCAAGACGTACGGCGGCGCCTACATCGCCATGAACTCGCGCTCGCTCGGCGCGACGAGGGTGATGGCCTGGCCGGGCGCCGAGGTGGCGGTCATGGGGGCCGTCGCGGCCATCCGGATCCTGCACCGCCGCAAGCTGGCGGAGGTGCCGCCCGACATGCGCGAGCAGGTCGAGGCGGAGCTGGCCGCCGAGCACGAGCGGATCGCGGGCGGTGTCGACAAGGCCGTGGAGATCGGCGTCGTCGACGAGATCGTGGAGCCGTCCCGCACCCGCACCGCGCTCGCCGCGGCGATCGACGTCGAGGTGCAGACCTCGGGCGTGCGCCGGGGCGCGCACGGCAACATCCCGCTCTGACCCACCCACCCCGGCACGGCACCACCCCGGCACCACCCCGCACGACGAACGGCGGCCCCCGAGAGCCTCGGGAGCCGCCGTTCCGCGTCGCGGGTGGAGGGTCACACCACCTGGTGCAGCCACCTCACGGGAGCGCCGTCGCCGGCGTGGCGAAACGTCTCGAGCTCGTCGTCCCACGGCTTGCCGAGGAGGCGGTCGATCTCGTCGAGGACGTCGGCCTCCCCCAGCGCCGACTTGAGCACGGCGGCCTTCAGCCGGTCCTCGGGGATGAGGATGTCGCCGTGCACGCCGGTGACGGCGTGGAAGATGCCGAGCTCGGGGGTGGCGGAGAAGCGGCTGCCCTCGGCGCCGGAGGACGGCTCCTCGGTGATCTCGAAGCGCAGGTGCTCCCAGCCCCGGAGGGCGGAGACGACCCGAGCGGCAGAACCGACGGCGCCCGTCCACGACAGCTCGGCGCGGTAGGTGCCGGCCTGCGCGGGCTGGGGGGTCCAGTCGAGGTTCACGGGCACGCCGAGGACGCCCGCGACGGCCCACTCGACGTGCGGGCAGAGCGCGGACGGCGCTGAGTGCACGTAGAGGACGCCCCGGGTCGCGGCGCGAACGGTGCTGTGGTTGGTCATCGGATCTCCTTCGTCCTCGGCGAGCTACGCCTTCCCCAGCGGTCTCGCGTGGAGGATCGAGGTGATCGAGATGACACGTGTGTGATTGTGCGTGGTTCCGTCGGCCATTGTGGCTCAACTCGCGGCGGACCACCAGTGGCCTGCCTCACTCGACTTGACACCCGGGACCTCCCGTACGGTTAGGTGAGCCTTGCCTAATCCACTCCCAGGAGGTCTGCGTGAGCTCGGCACCCACCACCCCCGTGGTCCCCCCGTCCCCGGGCGTCGACCGGCAGCGCCCCCTCGCTGCACTCCTCGACGCGACGTCCGCCGACGACCTCGGCACCCAGCTCGACGCGACGCGCGACCTGCTCGCGCGCGCCTTCGGCAGCGTGCGCCAGCCGCTGTCCGGCGTCTCCCCCACCGAGGCCGCCGCCCTGGTGGCCGAGGTCGACCTCGACGCCCCCCTCGCGAGCACCGCGGAGGTGCTGGAGGAGGTACGGCGGGTGTACCTCGACCACGCGGTCTGGTTCCACCACCCGCACTACCAGGCCCACCTCAACTGCCCGGTCGCGCTGCCCGCGGTCATCGGCGACGTCATCGCGGTCGCCGTGAACTCCTCGCTCGACACCTGGGACCAGTCCGGCACCGCCACCCACATGGAGCGCCACCTCCTCGCGTGGACGGCCCGCCGCATCGGCCTGCCGCGGGACGCCGACGGCATCTTCACCACGGGCGGCACCCAGTCGAACCTGCAGGCGCTCCTGCTGGCGCGCGGCGAGGCCCTGGCGGGCGGCGCCGACCTGGCCGACCTGCGGATCGTGGCCTCGGCCAACGCCCACTTCTCGAGCCGCAAGGCGGCCATGGTGCTCGGGCTCGGGGAGGACGCCGTCGTGCACACGGACGTCGACGCCCAGGGCCGGCTCGACGTCGAGGACCTCGACCGCGTGCTCACCCGGCTCCGCGCCGAGGGCCGCACCGTGATGGCCGTCGTCGCGACGGCCGGCACCACCGACCTCGGCTGCATCGACCCGCTCGCCTCCGTCGCCCGCGCGTGCCGCCGGCACGGGGTGTGGTTCCACGTCGACGCGGCGTACGGCGGGGGGCTCGTCACCTCCCGTCGGCGCCGGCACCTGCTCACCGGCATCGAGCGCGCCGACTCCGTGACCGTCGACTTCCACAAGACGTTCTTCCAGCCGGTCGCGTGCAGCGCCGTGCTCGTGGCGGACCGCCGGACCCTGCGGCACGTGACGCACCACGCGGCGTACCTCAACCCCGCGAGCGACGTCGTCGACGAGATCCCCAACCAGGTCGACAAGAGCCTGCAGACGACCCGGCGCTTCGACGCGCTCAAGCTCTGGACGACGCTGCGCGCGCTCGGGCCGGACCGCATCGGCGAGCTCCTCGACACGGTCATCGACCTCGCCGCCCGCGTGCGGGAGGACCTCGTGGGCGACCCCGACTTCCGCGTGGTGCCCGACGGCGACCTGTCGACGGTGCTGTTCCGCTTCGTGGAGTCCGACGTCGACGACGACGTGCTCGACGTCGTCAACGAGAGCGCCCGGGGCCGCCTCTACGCCACGGGCCTCGGCGCCGTGGCCCGCACCCGGTACGACGGGCGCACCTGGCTCAAGCTGACGCTGCTCAACCCGGCGACGACGCTCGCCGACGTGCAGCAGGTGCTCGACCTGGTGCGCGGGCACGCCCGCGCGGCCCTCGCTCAGGGCCTCCCGCACGACCTCGTCGGCCCCCGCCCCCTCGCGGACGGGGAGGTCGCCTGATGCGCGTGCACGACGTGGTCGGCATCGGGCTCGGCCCCTTCAACCTCGGCCTGGCGTGCCTCGCGGAACCGTTGCCCGACCTCGACTGCGTCTTCCTCGAGGCCCGCAGCGAGTTCAGCTGGCACCCCGGCATGCTGCTGCCGGACGCCACGCTCCAGGTGCCGTTCCTGGCCGACCTGGTGACCCTGGCCGACCCCACCTCGCCGTTCTCGTTCCTCGCCTACCTCAAGGAGGTGGGCCGGCTCTACCCGTTCTACGTGCGCGAGTCCTTCTACCCGATGCGCCGCGAGTACGACGCGTACTGCCGCTGGGCGGCCGAGCGCCTGCGCTCGCTGGAGTTCGACCGCGCCGTCGGCTCGGTGGAGTGGGACGACACGGTCGAGGGCGGCGCCTACGCCGTCCGCAGCACCGACCCCCGCACCGGCGAGCAGCACACCCACTGGGGTCGCCACCTGGTGCTCGGCGTGGGCACGCGGCCCTACCAGCCGCCCGCGCTGCGCGACCTGGACGGACCGGCGTGGCACAGCTCGCGCTACCTCGAGGTGCGCGACGAGCTGCTGGCCCGGCCCGACGTGACCGTCGTCGGCTCGGGACAGAGCGCCGCCGAGATCTTCAGCGACCTGCTGGCGTCGGCGGACACCGACGTGCAGCTGCGGTGGGTGACGCGCTCCCCGCGGTTCTTCCCGCTGGAGTACACGAAGCTGACGCTCGAGCTGACGTCGCCGGAGTACAGCGCGCACTTCCGCTCCCTGCCGCCCGAGCGGCGCGAGCGGCTGCTGGCCTCGCAGGCGGGCCTGTACAAGGGCATCAGCGGCGACCTCGTCGACCAGGTGCACGAGCAGCTCTACCGCCGCAGCCTCACCGACGCTCGCCCGCCCCAGCTGCTCACGGCGGCCGAGGTCACCGCGTGCCGCCACGACGGCGGGCGCTACGACCTGACGCTGCACCACCAGGAGAGCGACGAGACCTTCCACCTGACGACGAGCGCCCTCGTCACCGCGACGGGCTACCGCGCGGTGGTGCCGCCGTTCCTGACCCCGGTCGCCGACCGGATCCGCTGGGACGAGCGGGGCCGTCCGGTCGCCTCGGAGCACTTCACCGTCGACCACGACGACCGCTCCGTCTTCGTGCAGAACGCGGAGCTCCACACGCACGGCTTCGTCGCTCCCGACCTCGGCATGGGCGCGTGGCGCAACTCGGTGATCCTCGCCCGGGTGCTCGGCCACGAGCCGTACCCCGTCGAGCGCCGCGTCGCTTTCCAGGAGTTCGGCGTCCCGACCGCGCGGCCGACGGAGGTGGCGCGATGACCGCCGGCCCCGACGCACCCACCGCCGCCTCCGCTGCCACCACCCCCGCGACCGGGTTCACCACCCGGCCGCTCGACCTGGAGTGCGACGTACCGCTCGTGCACGCCTGGGTGACCAACGAGCGGGCGCGCTTCTGGGGAATGCAGAACGCGTCGCTCGACGACGTGCGCCGCGAGTACGCCGCGATCGCCGCCTCCGGGCACCACCGGGCCCGCATCGGCTCGCGGGACGGCACCCCGGTCTTCCTCGTCGAGACCTACGACCCGCACCGGCACGAGCTCGCCGCCCGCACGACGCTCGCCCCGGGCGACCTCGGCATGCACTTCCTCGTGGCGCCGCCCACGGGCGCCACCGAGCGCGGCTTCACCCGCTCCGTCATCGAGGCCGTGCTCGCCGAGTGCTTCGCGGACCCGGCCGTCGGTCGGGTCGTGGTGGAGCCCGACGCCCGCAACACCGCCGTGCACGCGCTCAACGCCGCCGTCGGCTTCGAGGTGGAGGGCGAGGTGCGCCTGTCGGACAAGACGGCGCTGCTCAGCACCTGCACCCGTGCCGCCTTCGAGGGGAGGACCCGCCGATGACCGCCACCCAGCTGCGCCCGCCGGTGACCCCGGCCGTGACCGGGACCGGCACGAGCGCCGACCCGGTCGCGCACCTGACGCCCGAGCGGATGGCGCGCGCCCAGCACGACCAGGTCGCCAAGATGCTCGGCGAGCTCGCCCACGAGTGCCTCGTGGAGCCCCGCGAGGACGCCGGGCGCTGGCTCGTCGCCGGCGACGACCCGTCCGTCGTGTGGGAGTTCGCCGCCCGGCGCCTCCCCCTCGACCACTGGCAGGTCGACCCGGCGTCGGTGCGCCGCACCGTCGACGGCGCAGGCTCCCCCGTCGACGCGCAGCAGCTGGTGCTGGACCTGCAGCGCCGGCTCGGGCTGTCGGAGGCGGTGCTCCCGACGTACCTGGAGGAGATCGCGGCGACCCTGGCCGGTCGGGCCTGGAAGCTGCGCCCCGAGGCGCCCTCCTCGGCCGAGCTCGCCGACGCGGGCTTCCAGCAGCTCGAGGGCGCGATGACCGAGGGCCACCCGTGCTTCCTCGCCAACAACGGCCGGATCGGGTTCGGCGTCGACGACTACCACGCCTACGCCCCCGAGACCGCGCCGCGCGTGCACCTGGAGTGGGTCGCGGTGCGGGCCGAGCACGCGGTGTACGCCGGCGTCGCGGGCCTGGAGGACCAGCGCGTCCTGCTCGCCGATCAGCTCGACCCCGACGAGCTCGCGGCGTTCGAGCGGGTGCTGCGGGCGCGCGGTGTGGAGCCCGGCGACTACCTGCTCGTCCCGTGCCACCCCTGGCAGTGGCGCAACAAGCTGGCGGTCACCTTCGCGCCGCAGCTGGCGACGGGCGACCTCGTCCACCTGGGCACGGGGCGCGACGCGTTCCAGCCGCAGCAGTCGCTGCGCACGTTCTTCGACCTCGACCGCCCCGAGCGCCACTACGTCAAGACCGCCCTGTCGGTGCTCAACATGGGGTTCATGCGGGGGCTGTCCGCGGCGTACATGGCGGTCACCCCGGCGATCAACACCTGGGTCGACGACCTCGTGGCGGGCGACGAGGAGCTGCGCTCGCTGGGCTTCTCCGTGCTCCGCGAGGTCGCGGCGGTCGGCTACCGGCACCCGGTCCACGAGCAGCACGGGCCCTCGCCGTACCAGAAGATGCTGGCCGCGCTGTGGCGCGAGAGCCCCGTGACGCGGGTCGCGCGGGACGAGCGGCTGATGACGATGGCCGGCCTGCTGCACGTGGACGCGCAGCGCCGGTCGCTCGCGGCCGAGCTCGTCGACCGGTCGGGGCTGGAGCCGCGGGCGTGGCTGGCGACGTACCTGCGGGCCTACCTGCGCCCGGTGCTGCACTGCTTCTACGCGCACCGCCTGGTGTTCATGCCGCACGGGGAGAACCTCATCCTCGTGCTGCGCGACCACGTGCCGGTGCGGGCGCTGATGAAGGACATCGGCGAGGAGGTCGGGCTGTTCGACCTGGAGTCCGAGCTGCCCGAGGAGGTACGGAGGATCCGCGCCGACCTGCCCGAGCACCGGCAGGTGCTGGCCATCGCCTCCGACGTCCTCGACTGCTACCTGCGGTTCCTGGCCGCCGCGCTCGACGACGCCGGCACGCTCCCCGCCGCCGCGTTCTGGGCCGAGGTCGCGGCGTGCGTGGCGGGCTACCAGGCCGACCACCCGGAGCTCGCCGAGCGGTTCGCCGCGCACGACCTGTTCGCGCCGACGTTCGAACGGATGTGCATGAACCGCCTGCAGCTGCGCGACAACCAGCAGATGGTCGACATCGCGGACCCCTCGAGCGCGTTCGAGCTCGCCGACCCGCTGCCCAACCCGTTGAGCGCCCACCGGCCCGTGACCGGGTAGGCGTACTCAGGCCCTCCCCCCTCGCCCGGGGGGAGGGTCGGGGGCATGTCCGTGTCCACGCCCTCCTCCCGCCCGTCCCCGTCGGTCGCCGACCTCGTCGCCGCGACGCCTGCTGACCGCAACCGCGTGGTCGACCTCCTGCGCGGCGCCGCCATCCTCGTCGTGTGCCTCGGCCACTGGCTGATGGCGGGCGTCCACGTCGACGGGGACGGCGAGCTGCGCCGTACCGGCCTGCTCGGGATCGCCACCTGGACCCACCCGCTCACCTGGGTGCTGCAGGTCATGCCGGTCTTCTTCCTCGTCGGCGGCTACGCCAACGCCATCTCGTGGCGCGGCGCGCGGGCCCGCGGCACGACGTACGGCGGGTGGCTGCGGGCCCGGCTGCGGCGGCTCACCGTCCCGCTGCTCCCCCTCATGCTGTTCTGGGCCGTCGTGGCGCCGCTGGCCAGCGCGCTCGGCGTCAGCGGCGGCACCCTGCGGATCGCCTCCATGGCCTCGCTGGTGCCGACGTGGTTCCTCGCGGTCTACCTCCTCGTCGTCGCCCTCACCCCGCTGACGCTGGCGCTGTGGGAGCGCTGCGGCTGGTGGTCGGTGCTGGGCGGCGCGGCGGTCGCGGGCCTGGTCGACCTCGTGAGCGTGGGCGGTGACCTCCTGGCCGTCGGCTTCGTCAACTACCTGTTCGTGTGGGGCACCGTGCACCAGCTGGGCTACGCCTGGCGCGACGGCGCGCTGCCCGGCCCGGCCCAGCGGCTCGGGATCGCCGCCGTGGGGCTGGTCGGCCTGCTGCTGCTCGTCGGCCCCGGCCCGTACGGCGTGAGCATGGTCGGCGTGGGCGGCCACGGCGTCGACAACTCCTACCCGGCGCGCGTCACCCTGCTGTTCCTCGGTCTCCTGCAGGCCGGCCTGGTGACCGCGCTCGAGCCGGCGCTGGCCCGGTTCGCCGCCCGTCCCCGCGTCTGGGCGGCGACCGTGCTGGTGAACGCCCGGATCATGACGATCTACCTGTGGCACCTGACGGCGCTCGGCATCGTCGTCGGCGTCTCCCTCGCGGTCGGGGGTCTCGGCCTGCACCTGGACCCCGGGAGCGGCGCCTGGTGGGCCACCCGCCCGCTGTGGTTCGCGGTGCTGGCCGCCACCACGGCCGCACTCGTCGCGCTGCTGGGTCGCCTCGAGCAGCCCGCCCCGGACCCGCGGCCCGCTCCCCCGGCGGTGCTCCCCGTCGCCGCGCTCCTGGCGACGTGCGCCGGGCTCGCGGTCATGGCGGACCTCGGCATCGCCGCGGTCGACGGCACCGTCAACGCCTGGCTGCCGTGGGTGCCGCTGGTCGCCGCGGTCGTCCTCGGGACGGTCCGGCTCCCCACCACGTCGTCGCGTCGGGGCCGTTAGGCGCCGCGGGCGCCCCCTCGCGCCGTAGGCTTCCCCGCGGAGGGAGGCCACGTGGAGCAAGAGGACCTGTACCGCCAGGTGGTCAGTTCGTTCACGGACGGCATCGTGGTGGTCGAGCTCGACGGCACGATCCGCTACGCGAACGAGTCCTGCGGAGCCCTCCTCGGGATCGACGCGGCCGCGCTGACGGGGCGCTCGATCTCGGCGTTCCTCGACGAGGACGGCCGGGTGCACTCCGAGGCCCACCTCGAGCGCGCCGCCCGGGGCGAGCTGCTCGCCGACGAGGTCGACACCATGCTCGTGGACGTGGAGGGCCGCCCGGTCTGGGTGCGGCTGAAGCAGACGGGGCTCGTCGAGGACGGGCGACCCAGCGGCGTCATCCTCCGGCTCACGGACAACCACGAGACCAAGCAGCTGCTCGACGAGCTGGAGACGAGCCGGCGCGGCTTCGTCCAGGCCGAGCGCATCGCCCGCATCGGGAGCTGGTCGTGGGACGTGCGCACCGGCGCGGTGTGGCGCTCCGAGGGCCTGGAGGAGCTCTACGGCAGCCGCACCGACGACCTGCTGAGCCGGGACCTGGACCGCGTGCTGAGCGTGACCCACCCCGAGGACCACGCGCGGCTCGCCGAGGCGGTGCGGGCCCTGATGAACGGCGTCCGGACGCGCGTGGACGCCGAGGTGCGTCAGCTCGGCGACGAGGGCTACATGTGGGTGCGCATGCGTGCCGTCGCCCGCCACGACCCGGCCGGCACGGTCGTCAGCGTCTCGGGCACGTACCAGGACATCACCCGGTCGCGGGCCACCGAGGACGAGCTGCAGGACCTCGTCACGCAGAACTCGCTGATGCAGGCGATCACCAGTGCCGCCAACGAGGCCACGACGCTCGACGACGTGCTGGTGCACGCACAGGCCATGGTCGTGCTGCACGACGACTGGAAGCGCGGCCGCGCCTTCCTCCCCACGCCCGACGGCACGGACGTCGCCCCCCGCTACTACAGCGAGGAGGACCGCACGAGCGACCTCGCGGAGCCCGAGCTGGCCGCCCGCGAGCTGGCCACCGCCCGGGAGTGCCTGCGCACCGGCGAGCCGGTGTGGGACCCCGACGTGCAGCTGACGATCGCGTTCCCGGTCGTCCTCGGCGGCGAGCCGCTGGCGGTCATCACCATCACCTCGGACCCGCCGCTGTACCGCCACGACATGATCCGCCGCCTGGTGGAGCAGGCCGCGGTGCAGCTCTCCCGCGTGGCCGAGCGCGAGCACGCGGCCCGCGAGGTCGCGGAGGCGCGCGACCGCGCGCTCGAGGCCTCGCGCCACAAGTCGGAGTTCCTGGCCACGATGAGCCACGAGATCCGCACCCCGCTGAACGGCATCCTGGGCCTGACGGAGCTGCTCGAGCGCACCGCCCTCGGCGCCCAGCAACGCCACCTGACCTCCGGCATCGCCGTGTCGGGACGGGCCCTGCTGTCGGTCATCAACGACATCCTCGACTTCTCCAAGATCGAGGCCGGCCGCCTCGAGGTCGAGAGCGTCGACTTCGAGGTGCGCGACGTCTTCGAGCAGGTCACGGCCGTCCTCGCCGAGAGCGCCCGCGCCAAGGGGCTCGACCTGCAGGTCTCCTGCCACCCCGACGTGCCCGAGGTGCTGGCGGGCGACCCCACGCGCCTCGCCCAGGTCATCACCAACCTGGGCTCGAACGCCGTGAAGTTCACCTCGCGCGGGTCGGTCTCGATCCGGGCCACCTCGACCACGCTGGAGGACGGCGGCACCTGCCTGCGGGTCGAGGTGCGCGACACCGGCGTCGGCATCCCCGAGCAGCAGCGCGCCCACGTCTTCCAGCCGTTCACGCAGGCCGACACCTCCACCACCCGCCGCTTCGGCGGCACCGGTCTCGGCCTCGCCATCTCTGCCGAGATCGTCGAGGCCTTCGAGGGCGAGATCGGGGTGGAGAGCACCCTGGGCGAGGGCAGCACCTTCTGGTTCACCGCCCTGCTGCGCCCCCCGACCGGGAGCCGCCACGACGCGCGGCTGCGCCGTACCCGGGAGCTCCTGGGCGACCAGCACGTGCTGGTCGTGGACGACAACGTGCAGAACCGCCTCGTGCTGCGCGAGCAGCTCGGCTGGTGGCACGTCACCTCCACCGGGGTGGCCAGCGCCCACGAGGCCGTCAGCGCCCTGACCGCGGCGGCCGAGGCCAACCGCCCGTACGACGCCGTGCTCCTCGACATGGCGATGCCCGGCCGGGACGGCGCCATGCTGGCCCGCGAGCTGCGCGCGGAACCGCGCTTCGCCGACCTGCCCCTGGTGGTGCTGTCGTCGTCGGCGCCGGGCTCCGACGACCTGGAGGGCCTCGACATCGCGGAGCGCCTGACGAAGCCGGTGCAGGCACCGCAGCTGCGCGAGGTGCTGCTGCGGGTGCTGGCGGGCCGCGACGCCGGCGACGACGCCCAGCCCGACGACGCGGCGGAGGACGCCCGCGGCAAGCGCGTGCTGGTGGTGGAGGACAACGCGGTCAACCAGGTCGTCGCGCGGGGCCTGCTCACGTCGATGGGCTACCTGGTCGACACCGCCGACGACGGCCAGGAGGCGCTGGACCTGACCGCGACCGTCGCGTACGACGCCGTGCTCATGGACCTGCAGATGCCCCGCCTCGACGGGTACGCCGCGACCCGGGCGCTGCGCGAGCGGGAGCGGACGACGGGCGCCCACCGTACTCCCGTGCTGGCCATGACGGCCGCCGCGATCACCGGCGAGCGGGACAAGTGCCTGGCCGCGGGGATGGACGACTTCATCACGAAGCCCGTCGCCCCCGCCACGCTGGCGACGGCCCTCGCGCGGTGGACCTCGGCCGAGGTGCCCGCCGACGCGGAGCCCCGCGGCGACGTCGGCGCGGCAGGGCCGGCCAGCACCCACCTCGACCTCGAGCGCCTGGAGATGCTCCGGGAGCTGTCACCCGACGACAACGCCTACCTCGACCGCGTGATCGACGGGTTCGTGGCCCGCTCCCCCGACGGGCTCGCGCGGCTGCGGGCGGCGGTCGGGGCCACCGACAGCGCGCTGGTCTCGGCCGAGGCCCACAGCCTCAAGGGCACTGCCCTCAACATCGGGCTGCCCACCGTCGGGGCCCTCGCGGCCCAGCTCGAGGCGCTCGGCCGCTCGGGCGACGTCACCGGGGCCGGCGACATCCTCCTGCGCCTCGACGCGGTCGCGCTCGACGCCACGGAGGCGCTGCGGACCTACCAGGACTGGTACCGCTCGCTGCCCCGCGGGTAGCGGACTGCGCCCCAGCGCGCCGGGTACCGGCCGCCGCGCCGCCCACCCGGGCGGTGCGACGACGAGCGAGGCGGTGCACGGTGGGCGAGGTCGCAGCAGTGGTGTGGGGGGTGACCGCCGCGATCGGCGCGTTCATGTTCACGCGGACGGTCACGGGTCCCCGGACGGCCACGGGCGCGTCGCCGACGGCGCTCCCCAGCAGCCTGGTCTTCGGCCACGGCAGCCTCGCACTGGCGTCGCTGGCCGTGTGGGGCATCGCCTGGGGCTACGGCAACGAGCTGATCGCGTGGATCGGCGCAGCCGGGCTGATCGGCGTCATCGGCGGGGGCAGCCTGCTGCTCGTGAAGTGGCTGGGCGCCCGGCGCGCCCACGCCACGGGGCCGGGGAGCACGCCGTACGCCGAGGAGCAGATCCCCGTCGGTGTCGTGCTGGCCCACGGTGTCGGGGCGCTCGCCACCGTCGTGCTGGTCGTCGCGGCCAACCTGGCCCTGTGACGTGCCTGTGAGGGGCCCGCTCGGCCCGGGGCCGCTTGGGAACGTCCGGGCGAGCCGGTAGCGTCGTCGCATGGAATCGAACACGCGTACGAACGACGACCAGAACGAGCCCGAGGTGCTGGGATCCGAGACAGCCGACCCGTCGGCGACCGTGAAGGACCCGTCCGACTGGGTGACGGGCGACCAGCCGGCCACCGGCGCGCAGAAGAGCTACCTCGACACGCTCGCGCGCGAGGCCGGCGAGACGATCCCCGCCGAGGGCCTCACCAAGGCCGAGGCCTCCGAGCACATCGACCGGCTGCAGGACGAGGACGGGACCGCGGGCGACGCCTGACGCCCGCCGCCGCGCGGCGGTCGCCGCGCCGGTAGGCTCACCGCGCCCCGGGTGACCCAGGGGCCACCCGGGGCGGTAGCTCAGTCGGTCAGAGCAGAGGACTCATAATCCTTGGGTCGTGGGTTCGAGCCCCACCCGCCCTACGCAGTCTGAGCAGGTCATATAGACGCCGATCTATCTGATGCCGTTAGCCATTACGTAGGCCATTGGCAGATTCGTGCCGAGTAGGTAGCCAGAACGAACCGAGGAGGTTGTCGGTGCCCCCGCGTACGGTCCCCGGCATGGACACCCAGCTCGCACCTGGGATCTCCGACGAGCAGCGCGCCATGCTCGAGCTCGAGGGGACCCGCTTCAAGTTCGCAGGCCGCAAGGACACCGTCATCCGCGAGATGTTCGGCCTCTCCCCCGCGCAGTTCGCGCAGAAGATCAACTGGCTGCTCGACCAGCCGGACGCACTGAGGTGGGACCCCGTGCTGGTGAACCGCCTTCGCCGGCTCCGGGACGCCCGCGCCGCCGGGCGCCGCGGCTCGACCTGGCCCGGCCGCCGGTAGATCACCGACGACCGAGCCACCCGGCACGCCAGCGGGTGTCGTGCCGGGTCAGGCGGCGCCGGCGATGTACGCGGCGACGATGTGCACGGCGTGCCGGTCGAGGTTGCCGCGGGCACGGTCGTAGCGCGTGGTGATCCTCGGGTCGGAGTGGCGGGCCGCGATCTGCACGTCGCGCAGCGGCGCGCCGGCGTCCAGCGCGGCGGTGATGAACGAGTGGCGCAGCACGTGGGGGTGGACGGGCTTCCTGATCCCGGCCTTTTTCGCGATCGCGCGGGTCATGCGGGCCGCGGAGTGCCGGTCGAGCGGCGTGACGCCGTCGAGGCGGTGCAGCAGCGGCCCGAGGTCGCGGCCCTCGGCGGCGGCGTCGAGGGCGCGGAAGATCGGCGGGGGCAGCGGGATCGTGGCGGGCTTCTTCCCCTTCCCCACGACGCGCAGCACGCGGTGGTCGCGCTCGTAGTCCTGGAAGTCGTGGATCTGCACGGCGCACGCCTCCGAGACGCGCAGGCCGAGGAGCCCCAGCAGGGTCGCGAGGGCGGCGTGGTTGGGGCTCATGGTGCGGGCGGTCGCGATGAACGAGCCGAGTTCGATGCGTGACAGGCCGACGATCTTGACGTCGTCGTACCAGACCTTCGGGGTGCGGACGTACTCGGCGGGGCTGGTGGGGATGACGCCGTCGACGGCGAGGAGCCGGTAGAACATCTTGAGGGTTCCGAGCGTGCCGGCCACCGACGCGGGGGCGTTGCCGCGGACCTCTTCGAGGTGGCGTCCGTAGAGCTCGAGCAGCGGGCGGGTGACGCCAGTGATGGGGTCGACGCCGTGCTGGTCGCACCAGCCGAGGAACAGGCGCATGCGGATGCCGTACAGGTCGCGGGTGCCGCCCGAGTAGCGGGCGAGGAACTGCGCCACGTAGAGGTGGGTGGTGCTCTGGGTGGGCGCGATGAGGGTAGCGTCAGCCACGGTCTTCTCTCCTGGTTGCGTCAGGTTGAGGGGGCAAGGCCCTCGGCTGGTGCTCCAACACCACCGGGGGCCGTCTTTACTTAGCGGGACCGGAGGCTACCCCCGGCCGCCTGACGTGCGTCAACCCCTCGGGCCCAGGGTGGGGTGTCGGCAGTGCGGCGTACCGTCTCGGCGCATGGTCCCCCGGATGCAGCACGCGTGGGTCGACCCCACGGCGCGCTGGGGCATCGACACCGCCCGACACGGGCTGCTGATGATGTGGGACCACCGCGCCGACGGCTGGTACGGGTTCGTGCTGTGGGTCGAGGTCGGTGCCCGGGCGCACGGTGGGTCGCCCCGGAGCAAGCTGGACTGGCTCCCGGCGGCGTGCATCCGGGCGGTCGACGGTCCGACGGCGCCGACGGACTTCTCGTGGGTGAAGCCGATGGGCACCGGGGATGACGACTGACTTCCCGCGTCGAGGGGGCTCAGCGCTCGAGCGAGAAGTCGCGTAGCGCAGGGCTGGTCGGGGTGGTGGACTGCCGTGCGGTACTGGCGTAGGCCGTGAACGGCACGGGGGCCGGGCTAGTGGCCGTCGCGGGAGATGGCGTTGTGATGGTCATCGTGCTGGTGCCGGATGCCGTCTGCGCGAAGTCCGCCGTGATCTGCGGGGCCGGAACCGTCTGACCGCCTGTGATCTCTCGCGTTCCGATGAACCGAACGCCCCTGCCTGAGGCGGTGAAATCGAATGCGACGTACGCCCACCCGTTCAGGTTGCCGGACCCGCCCGTCGCTTGCTCCGAATCCGCTTCGATGGTGATGGTCAGGGTGACCATGACCGGCGTGGTCCCAAGGTTGGTGACCGTGCCCGTCACTGTCACGTCGTCCGGGTTCCGCGTCGACACGAGCGTGCCGGTGACGACCGTCGCGACAGATGCTGCGTAGGCGGGGGCCGCGGCGGCCACGGCGACGGCGGGGGCCGTCCATGCGGTGGCGCGGAGGACGGTGCGGCGAGACGGCGTCGAGGTCACGGACGGCACGGTCCCACGTACGAGGTCGCTGTGTCCCGGGAACGACGAAGGGGTTTCCAGAAACGACCAGCGGGCGCCCATCCGGACGCCCGCTGGCATGTTCAGGTGGGGAAGCTATGAACTTCGCCTATCACCAACAACCCTTGGCTGTGAGAGCTTGGAGACTCTCAGTCGCTCGGCTCGAAACCCATCGGTTTCCACCGAGGGGGGAGCTCAGAGGCCATCGCCTCACACCCCCCACATGCGCAAGAGTGCTACACCTAGGGCGACGAATCAAGCCCGGCTGGACCCGCTCTTGCGGTGACGAGGAACATGTGTCGGCTCGGCCGTCAAGGTCTGGATACGGATGCGGCGTGCCTGACGGTCGTCGAACGATCCGACGCCGAAGGCCGCACCCAACCGAAGCGCGAAGCGGGACTTCGGGCTGTCACCTAGCGGACCGGCTGGGTCGAAGCGCTGGTAGCGGATAGACCCGGCAACTAGATCTGCAACCTGCATGAGGTCGTTGGTCTTCGAGTCGAGCGACACGACCGATGTTGCCCGCTGCCCCCGCAATTGACTATTGATCTTCCGCTTGACCAGGGCCCCCATCGACACACCTAGCGGAGTCGAGATTCCGTCCATGAAGACGGCGCCCACCTCGTTCGCATTCATGGCTGTGCATACGAGCTGGCTCACCACGGTGGCTTGCCCTACCCAGTGCTCCTTACCCCGGAACGGGTTCCACCGGTGCGCGTCTAGGACGGCGCCAAGAAGGTGGGCGTCACTGCCCTCGAGCACGTCGATGATGGCGTGGAAGCGAGGGAGGTTCCGCTCGGTGATGGCGTTGAACTTCAGCTCCCCCTCGTACCCGTGATGCTCTCGGACTACCTGGAGGGAGCGCTGTAGATCATCGGGGTGACGGGTCTTGATGCCGGCGATCACGAACCCCTTGTGTGCCGAGCCCCGGGAACCGCTGTCGTCCAGCCAGAAGCTCGCTGTCTGGACGTGCGGAGGCAGCCCGCGGAAGCGGGACGGAGGCGGGGTATCGACCACAAAGAGACAGCCTGACAGATTGCTCCGACGTTGTGGCCCGTCCTCCCCCGTAGACCAGAACGGGTCGCCCAGGTGTACGAGATGCGACAAGCCCCCGTCATCCCCTGCGTGAGGGGATGACGGGGGCGCTGGTGGCCGACCGGGTCAGTGGTCGGGCGGGGCCTCGACGTACGTGGTCATGTGCTCGGTGCTGACCTCGACGACGGGCGCGCCAGTCGGGAGCGTCGACGCGGGGCCGGCCTCGGGTAGCCCCTTGCCGGGCTTCTGCTGGACCACGACCTCGGACGCGGGCACGAGCAGGAAGCGGAGCAGCGCCATCAGGGCGCCGGCGAGCGTGACGATGGCACCGATGACCTCCGGGGTGATGGGCAGTCCGAGGGCGACGGCGAGACCGAAGAGGGCGACGAGCACGCCGGTGACGAGGGCGGGCTCGCGGACGAGGCGCTCGAGCGGGGACGGGTTGCGGTCCTCCGCGCGGTGCTCGCCCATCAGGCGCGCTCGATGACGGCGTCGAGGTCGGCGGCGAGCCGCTCGAGGTCGGCCTTCACGGACGGGTCCGCGGTGGCCGCGGCGGCGGCGAGCTGGGCGCGCAGCACGGTGAGGCTCTCCTCCTGGCGCTGGGCGGCGGGCATGAGGTAGCCGATCCACCGCTGGATGGTGGGGATGGCCTTGGCGACGCCGCGGACGAGGCCGTGGGTCTCCTCGACGGGCTTCATCAGCTTGAGCATGCGCTCGTCGAGACGCCGCAGCATGGCGTCCTGGTCGGGGGTCATGTCGTCCTCCTCGGTGGTGGGGGTGGTGCCGTGCTGGGCGCGGGCCCAGGCGATGCCCTCGCGCCAGGTGCGGAGGGTGCGGGGCTGGGCGGTCTCGCGGCGGCCGCGGCCGCCCTTGCCGAGGCCGTTGAACCCGGCGAGGTAGGCCGCGACCTGGTAGCGCGCCGGCGCGTTGTGGGGGCAGCCGTTGAGCACGCCGTGGGTGTGGGGCTTGAAGCCCTGCGCGCGGGTGCGGATCCAGGCAGCGGCACCCATCTCGATCGCCAGCTCGACGAGCTTCTGGATCGTCTCCCAGATGTCGAACGCGCCGCCGCGCTCGTGAGTGCCGCCGGACGCGTCGGCGTCGCCGGTCAGCTGGGTGATGTCGAGCTCGCCGGTGATGAGGCCGAGGCGCTGGGCGGCGGCCTCGAACTCGGGGAGCCACTGCGCAAGGCAGGTGCACGCGACGCGGCCGCGGAAGGTGGTGAAGCCGGCGGTCTTCGCGGTGACGGCCATCAGGCGGCACCGACGTCGACGCGCTTGGTGAAGCGGCGCTTGCGCCCGAGACGGCGAGCGACGGCGACCGGGTACTTGCCGCGGCCGTCGCCGCGCACGCGCGCCGCGCACATCAGACAGCAGCCCCTCCACCGGCGGTGAGGAGAGTGGGCCATGACGGTCCTCCTGGAAGTGGGTTGGGAGCGGGGTCAGCGGTGCTGCGTAGGTCGGGCCCCGCAGCGGACGCACACGCGGTAGGGCCATCCGGGCATGGACGCCCACCGGATCTCGATGCGGTGCCCGAGGAGGGCGCACACCTTGCGGGCAAGGCGCCGGCGGCGGAGGTGGCTGCGGTCAGGTGGGCGCATGGCGGGCCTCCGTGCCGGGGACGGGGAGCGGCCGCCCGGGGAGGGCCGGGCGGCCGTGGAGGTGGGGGGTGCGGGACTGACCGTGCAGATTGCATGGGTGTGCGGCTACAGGGCGGAGTCGTCGGCGACGCGCTTCCACGCTGCGCCGTCGCTGTAGACCAGGCCCGAGCCGGTGACGAAGGCGACGGCGCCGGCGGTGGCGGTGGCGGCGGCGGGGAGAGCCGCGACGTTGGCGTAGACCTTGAGGCGGGCGAAGTTGTCGATGTCCGCGCCGGGGTGGTTGACGGTCTCGCCCTTGAACTTCTTCCCGGCCTGGAGGGTGAAGTCGCTCCGGTGCTGCCACGTGCGGCCGGTGTGCGCGGCCGTGTAGACGTCGCCGCTGGGACCGACGAGCACGAACGGGCCGGTCGTCGGGAACGGCCACGCAGCGGTCCCGTCGTAGTACCCGAGGATCATCGCCGCCTGCGCCGGCGAAGCCAGCCCGAATCGCTGGCGGGCGCTCCACGTCTGCGCCGCGTCCGGGTCGACGGGGCTCTTGCCCTGCCACCCCTGGAACAGCGCCTCGAAGACGGCCTTGGCGTAGTCCCAGTTGCCGCGGTCGGACGGGTGGTACTGCGGGGTCCCGGCGGCCTCGTTCGCCATGAGCCCGAGCGCGAGCGCCTCGGTGTAGGTGCCCCACCGCTCGCGCATGTGGAGCAGCGCGACGTCCTCCTCGTCGGCCAGTTCGTAGAGCGCCTGGTCGTAGGGCTCGATGCTCGTCCCGACCGGGGAGATGAAGGGACCCGCGGCGGGGTTGGTCGCGATCTCGAGGACGTCGCCGGTCAGCCGGGCCGCCTGGATGAGGGTGCGGTGCCCGGCCTTGTAGGTGGCGACCGGCGTGGGCCCGTTGCCCCAGTCGTTCATCTCGAGGGCCGCGATGACGAGGTCGGGGGCGGCGGCCTTGAGCAGCTCCAGCGGGGAGCCGGGGCCGCTGTAGGTGCCGGAGGTGAAGTTGGCGATCTTCTGTCCGGCCATCGCGGCCTTGATGATGCGGTAGCCGCCGGTGGTGCCCCGGCGGAACTCGGCGTCGACGAGGGACATGCGCGTTGTGTCGTTGGCCTTCGTGATCACCAGGGTGTGCGTGCCGAGCGCGGGCGTCAGGACCACCTCTCCCACCGCCTCCGCACCGGCGGCGTCGACGGTGACGGGAGCGCCGCCGTCGAGGCTGTAGGTGAACGTGCCGGCGTCGGGCGTCTTCAGGTAGCGCAGGCTGACGCGGGAGCCGTAGCCGGTGAGGGTGCGGGTCGCGCTGGGGTCGACCGTGGTCGCCATCTGGCCGCCGACCCAGCCCTTGCCGGCGAGCCGGCCCCACGTCCCGGTCTGGGTGTAGCGGTCGTCCTGGCCCGGGAGGTCCATGAAGGTGATGAGCTGGGAGAACGCGCCCTCGCGGCGCTCGATCATGGCCTGGAAGCGCGCCAGCCACCCGTTCACGTTGAACGGGGCGGCGAGCGTGTTCTGCACGATGGAGTCGCCGGGCACCACGATGGTCACGGGGGCACCACCCGCGGCAGCGCGCGCCTGCGCGGCACGGAAGCGGCGCAGGGACGAGCCCGTCACGTTGTAGAACTGGCCGCGCGCTCCGGCGGCCCGCTTCGCGACAGGCCCAACGATCGGCGCGACTGTGGCAGATAGTTCGCGTGCGGTGGCCGACTCGGGGTCCGCGATCCGGGCGGCCATGACCTCGTCGGTCGTGGTCCCGCCGGCGGCCGCAGCTGCAGCGGCCTGCTCGGCGAGCGCGGCGGCCTCGGCCGCGGCGTCACGCGCCGCCTCGATCTCGGCTGCCGTGACGTCCGCGCCCGGGCCGCTGGGGCCACGCGGCCCGGCCGGCCCGGTGTCGCCCTTGCGGCCGCTGATGACGTCGAGGTCGATGGTGCCGTCGACACGGGTGATCTCCACGAACATGGCGGGGCTCCTCAGACGCTCTCGACGGTCATGGTGCTGAGCAGGCCGCCCCACGCGACCGCGACGATCACGGGGGTGGCGGCCGTGTCCCTGACGAGCAGCCGCCACGGGTAGACGCCCGGCGGGATGTCGGTCTGCTCGGCGGGTGCGACGGGCTCGAACTCCCCGACGCCGGCCGTGACGGTGAGGGGCACGAGGTAGGTGTCGCCCTCGGGGTCGGCGGGGTCGACGAGGCCGCCCTCGAACTCGATGCCCGGGGCGGTGAAGTCGACGAGGTTGCCGGCGTCGTCGCGGACGTTGGTGACGGGGCCGACCCGCCAGGTGGTCCCTGCGTGCGCGAAGCCCCGGACGGCGTAGCCGACGATGGCTGATCGGTTGGCGAGGTCTGCGAGTCCAGACACGTGGGTCTCCTACTCCGAGGGGGGTGGGTCGGGGGTGGGGTCCGGGTCGGGGAGGGGGCCGCAGGTGACGGTCTGGGTGGTGCCGTCGGTGAAGGTGAAGACGAACGTGCCGGTTCCGGCGGCGCAGTCGACGGCGGTCACTCCCCTGCCGTCGACGCCGGAGGGGCCCTGGGGCCCGGTTGCGCCCGGCGCGCCCGCGGCGCCGGGGTCGCCCTGGGGTCCGGCGGGGCCTGGTTCGCCCTGCGGGCCTGTGCCGCCAGCGTCCCCCGCTGCTCCGGCCGCCCCGGGCTCGCCAGCGGCGCCGGCCGAGCCGTCCTCCCCCGCGGCGCC
>NZ_JAHWBL010000014.1:0-64476 GCF_029493445.1 Nocardioides sp. ChNu-99
CGAGCCGAGCCGCCCGCCCGAGCCGGGGGCGCCCGCCCGAGCCGGGGGCGCCGGGGCGCCCGGGGGGGCTCAGTCGCCGAGCAGCCCCTGGCACGCGGTCGCGGCGCGCACGGCGTCGCCGTCGACGATCGCCTCGGCCACCGCGTCGAGGCGACGGTGGATGCCGTCGTCGCCCGCGGGCGCGGGGGCGTGCTCGGCGAGCACGTCGTCGAGCTCGGCGAGGAGCGGGGCGGCCGAGAGGCGTCGTACGCAGCGCCACGTGTGGTCGAACGTGCGGCGGCGCCCGTCGGGGGCGAGCATCGCGACGCGCAGCGAGCTGTCCGGGTTGGTCGCGGCCGCGCGGGCCAGGCCGGCGAGCACGGCCTCGCGGGCCACGAGCACCTCCGAGCGCGGGCTGGCGGCGACCCGGCGGTCCCAGCCGTCGCCGTCGCCCGGGCCGAGGTCGGGCTCGCGCACGAGCGCCCCGACGCCATGGCGCACCTCGATGCGACCGCGGGTCTCCAGTGCCGCGAGGGCCCGGGAGAGCGTGGCCCGGCTGACGCCCAGCTCGGCGGCGAGCTGCCGCTCGGGGGGCAGTCGGTCGCCGCCGACGAGGCCCTGGGCCTCGATGAAGTCGGAGATGTGGGCGGCCAGGCTCTCGTAGAGCCGCTCGCGGCGCAGGGGCGGCAGCCGCCGCGGGGCATCACCGGACATGGCGTCATCGTAGGGACCGGTTGGTCCAGTTGCCAGGTGGCCTAGCCACTGACATGATCGCTCGGTCCGCATGACCTGCGTCACAATCCGATGGGAAGTTCTCGTGTCCACCGAACTCGTGTCCCTGGCGGTCCTCGTGGTCGTCTTCCTGGTCGCGACGCTCCGCGGCATCAACATGGGCGCGCTCGCGCTCGTGGCCGCGTTCGTGGTCGGCCTCAGCGTCTTCGACCTGGACGCCGACGGCGTGCTCGTCGGGTTCCCGAGCGCCCTGTTCGTCATCCTCGTGGGCGTCACCTACCTGTTCGCCCTGGCCAAGAACAACGGCACCGTCGACTGGATCGTGCACGCCGCGGTCCGCGCGGTCGGCGGCCGGGTGGCCCTCGTCCCCTGGGCCATGTTCCTGGTCTGCGCGGCCGTCACGTCCATCGGCGCCGTCAGCCCGGCGGCGGTCGCGATCGTCGCGCCGGTCGCCATGGGCTTCGCCCTGCGCTACCAGATCAACCCGATGATGATGGGCATGATGGTCGTGCAGGGCGCGACCGCCGGCAGCTTCTCCCCCATCGGCATCTTCGGCAGCATCACGAACGGCGTCGTCGACCAGAACGACCTCCCCGGCAACCAGCTGGTCCTCTTCCTCACGACCTTCACGGCCGCCGCCCTCATCGCCGCCATCACCTACGTGGCCTTCGGCGGCCGCGCGCTGATCGCCCGCGGCAAGGAGACCGAGACCGTGGCCGCGATGGGCGTCGAGGCCGAGGCCGCCAGCCACGCGGCGACCCGCCCCGGCGGTCCGGGTACGCCGCACTCGGCCGTCGAGGCCGCCCGCGCCCGCGAGTCCCACGGCGACGCGGGCGCCCCGCACGCGCTCGACGCGCAGCGCATCGTCACCCTGGTCGGCCTCGTCGCGCTCATGATCGGCGCGCTGGGCTTCGACCTCGACGTCGGCTTCACCGCGCTCACCATCGCCGTGGTCCTCACCCTCGTCTTCCCCGAGTCCGCGAAGGGCGCGGTCGAGAAGATCAGCTGGGGCACGGTGCTGCTCATCGGCGGCATCGTCACCTACGTCAACCTGCTGCAGTCCGAGGGCGTCGTCGACTGGGTCGGCGAGAAGGTCGCCGAGGTCGGCGCCCCGCTCGTCGCCGCGCTGCTCCTCTGCTTCATCGCCGCGGTGGTCTCCGCCTTCGCCTCCACCACCGGCATCATCGGCGCCCTCATCCCGCTCGCGGTGCCGTTCCTGCTCACCGACCAGGTGAGCGCCGTCGGCCTCATCGCCGCGCTGGCCATCTCGAGCTCGGTCGTCGACTGCAGCCCGTTCTCGACGAACGGCGCCCTCGTGGTCGCCAACGCCGACGACGAGGACCGCGAGCTGGTGTTCAAGCGCCTCATGCAGTGGGGCATGTCGATCGTCGTCGTCGCCCCGCTCGTGGCCTGGGCGCTGCTGGTCGTGCCCACCGCCTGACGCGACGGGTCAGCGGGGGTCTCGGTCCCCGGCGACCTGCTCCACCGCCGCGGCCAGGGCCGCAGCGTCGGTCACCTCGACCGGCGGGCGCGGCCCTGCCGCGTCCACGACGTGGCCGGGCCGCGCGAGCCGCACGGTCGCGAGCCCCGCCTCGAGCGCGCCGCGCACGTCGCGCCCCGAGGCGGCGACGTGCACCAGCCGCTCGGGGGCCACGGCGGCCGCGGCGGCGGCGTACAGCGCGGGGCTCGGCTTGTAGGCGCCCAGCCGCTGCGAGGTGAGCACCAGGTCCGGGTCGACCAGGGCGTGCGCCCGGGTCCGGCGGGCCAGCGCGTCGTCGACGTTGGAGAGGATGCCGACCCGGTGCACCCGCGCCAGCGCCTCGATGCCGGCGGCGACGTCGGGCCACAGCGGCCAGTCGGCCACCGACTCCTCGAGCAGGGCGAGGTCCGCGTCGACGTCGGCCCCGTCGGCAGGGCCGTGCCCGAGGTCGCCGTACGCCCGCGCCAGCGCCTCGCGGGACAGGTCGTGGAATGTGGTCGGCGCCTGCGCCGTCCGCTGCAGCGCCTTGTTGTGGCCGTCCCACGCGTCGTACAGCTGCTCGCCGGTCTCGGGCCAGCCTCGCTCCCGCGCGAGAGCGCCCAGCACGGGGGAGCCGCCGCGGCGGCTGTCGGTCAGGGCGCTGAAGAGGTCGACGGTGACGATCACCCCCCCGACCGTAGTCGTCTCACAGGACAAGACCCACGTTTCACATGATGGACGCACCAGGCGTTGACTGCCCCCGTGACCGACGTCGAGGTGCCCGCGCACGAACGCATCAGCGGCGCGCGACGGTGGTCCATCCTCGGCGCCGGCACGGTGGCGCAGGCGGCCTCGGCGATCACGGTGAACGGTCCCGCGTTCCTCATCCCCACGCTGCACCGCGACGAGGGCCTGTCGCTCGCCCAGGCCGGCCTCGTCGCCTCCGCCCCGCTCGCCGGGATCATGGTGACGCTCTACGCCTGGGGTGCCGTCGTGGACCGTCGTGGTGAGCGCTTCGGCCTGCTCGCCGGCCTCCTGCTCGCCCTGCTCGGCAGCGTCGCCGCCACCCAGGTGCACGGTCTGCCCGCGCTCGCCGCGACCCTCTTCGTCGCGGGCGCCGGCGCCGCGGCCACGAACTCGGCCTCGGGTCGCGTCGTCGTCGGCTGGTTCCCGCCGCACCGCCGCGGGCTGGCCATGGGCATCCGCCAGATGGCGGCCCCGCTCGGCGTGGGCATCGCGGCCGCGACGGTCGCGGTCCTCGCGGAGCGGTACGGCGTGGCCACCGCCCTGGGGGTGCCCGCGGTCGCCACGCTGGTCTCCCTCGTGGTCGTCGCCGTCGTCGTGCTCGACCCGCCCCGGCCCGCCACCTCCGTCGCCGCCGCGCCGAACCCCTACCGCGCCGACCGGTTCCTCGCCCGCATCCACGGGGTCTCGCTGCTGCTGGTGGTGCCGCAGTTCGTCGTGTGGACCTACGCGCTGACGTGGCTGGTGACCGACCTGGGCTGGACGGCGGCCGCCGCGGGCGGCGTGGTGGCCGGCGCCCAGCTCGTCGGCGCGGCCGCGCGGGTCGGCGCGGGCTGGCTGTCCGACCTCGTCGGCTCGCGGATGCGGCCCCTGCGCTGGGTGGCGTACGGCGCGGTCGCGACGATGCTGGTCCTCGCCGTGACGGCGCAGCTCGCCCCGGCCGTGGCGGTCGTCGCGATGGTCGTCGCCTCCGCCGTGACCGTCGCGGACAACGGCCTGGCGTTCACCGCCGTGGCCGAGCGCGGCGGGCCGTTCTGGGCCGGGCGCGCCCTCGGCGTGCAGAACACGGCGCAGAACCTCGTGGCCGCCGCCGTGCCGCCGGTGGCGGGGCTGACCATCGCCGCCTGGGGCTACCCCGCGACGTACGCCCTGGCCGCGCTCTTCCCCGTGCTGGCCATCGCCCTCGTGCCCGTGCGGGGCGAGCGGCCGGCGACGTGACCCGCGTGGTCGCCCCCCTTCCGCCGTCACCACCGTCGGTGTACAACTGACCACTGAGTCAGTGACCCGCATCACCCGAGCACCGGGAGCCGCCCGTGGCACTCCGCACCGCCGTCAAAGAGCTCTCCCCCACGCGCCGCCGCCGTGACTGGCACGCGGTCCGCTCCCTCGCCGACGGGCTGACCACGCCGCTGCACCCCGACGACTACCTCCGCTTCGTCAACCCGCTGTGGACCTCGCGGGAGCTGCGCGGTCGCGTCGAGTCCGTGGTGCGGGAGACCGACGACGCCGCGACGCTGGTCATCCGGCCCGGCTGGGGGTGGCGCTTCGACCACCAGGCGGGGCAGTACGTCGGGATCGGCGTCCCCGTCGAGGGCCGCTACCAGTGGCGCTCCTACTCGCTGACGAGCACGCCGCGACGACGTGGTCGCCGGATCACGATCACGATCCGGGCGATGCCCGAGGGACTGCTCTCGGAGCACCTGATCAACGGCCTGGAGCCCGGCACGGTCGTGCGGCTCGCGGCGCCCGCCGGCGACTTCGTGCTGCCCGACCCGCCCCCGGAGCGCATCCTGTTCCTCGTCGGCGGCTCCGGCATCACGCCGGTCATGGCCATGCTCAAGACCCTGGTCCGGCGGGCGGGCGAGGGCCGGTGGCCCCTGCCGGACATCCACCTCGTCTACTCGTCCCCGACCCCGGACCGGATGATCTTCCGCGAGCGGCTCGAGGAGGTGGCGGCCGAGCACGCGTCCGTGACCTTCACGCCGATCTACACCGACACCGACGGCATGCTCACCTTCGACCGGCTCGGCGAGGTCGTGCCCGACTGGCGCGACCGGCAGACCTGGGCCTGCGGGCCCTCGCCGATGCTGGACGCGGCGGTCGAGCACTGGCGCGAGGCCGACCTGGAGGACGCGCTGCACCTCGAGCGCTTCACCCTGCAGATCGGCGACGACGTCGGCGAGGGCGGCAGCATCTCGTTCCAGAACTCGGGCAAGCAGGCCGAGGTCGAGCCGGGTACGACGGTGCTCGAGGCCGGCGAGTCGGTCGGCATCGGCATGCCGTTCGGCTGCCGCATGGGCATCTGCCACACCTGCACGCTGACCCTGGTCGAGGGCTCCGTCACCGACGTCCGCAACGGTGACCGCTACGACCAGCCCAACGAGCGCATCCAGACGTGCGTCGCCGTCCCCAACGGCGACTGCACGATCGCGATCTGACCGTCCCCCGACACCCTCCCCGCACGAGCACCCGCAGCACCGACCCCGCACGAGAGGCAGGCACGGCATGGCCATCGCCGACGTCAAGGAGTACACGCACCTGAGCGAGGAGGAGGTCGAGACCATCGGCCGCCGCCTCGACGAGCTGCGCGCCCGCATCGAGGCGTCCCGCGACGCGAAGGACGCGGCGTACATCCACCGGCTCATCAAGGTGCAGCGCGGGCTCGCCTTCGGCGCCCGCGTGGCCATGCTCGCCGGCTCCTACGCCCCGAAGGAGCGCAAGGCGCTGCGGCGCGGCTCCATGGTGGCCGGCACCGCCATGCTCGGGCTGGCCAAGATCCTCGAGAACATGGAGATCGGCCACAACGTCATGCACGGCCAGTGGGACTGGATGAACGACCCCGAGATCCACTCCTCGACCTGGGAGTGGGACACCGCGCAGCCCGCCGAGCAGTGGAAGCACTCGCACAACTACATCCACCACCAGTTCACCAACGTGCTCGGCTACGACAACGACATCGGGTACGGCATCCTGCGCATGGCCCGCGAGCAGAAGTGGCACCCGGCGAACTTCGGTCAGCCCGTCTACAACGCGCTGCTCAGCCTGCTGTTCGAGTGGGGGGTCGCGCTCCACGACCTCGACATCGAGCGCATCCGCAAGCTGGAGAAGGACCCGGCGGAGATGAAGCGCCAGCTGGCGCAGATCTTCCGGAAGGGCCGCAACCAGATCCTGAAGGACTACATCGTCTACCCGGCGCTGTCCGGCCCCGGCTGGAAGCAGACGCTGAAGGCGAACGCGGCGGCCAACATCACCCGCAACGTGTGGTCCTACGTGATCATCTTCTGCGGTCACTTCCCCGACGGGGCGCTGCACTTCACCGAGGAGCAGATCGAGGACGAGACGCGCGCGGAGTGGTACCTGCGCCAGATGCTGGGTGCCGCGAACTTCAACGGCAGCCGGGCCCTGCACATCCTGTCGGGCAGCCTGGGCTACCAGATCGAGCACCACGTCTTCCCCGACCTGCCGAGCAACCGCTACCCGGAGATCGCGGTCGAGGTGAAGGCGATCTGCGAGGAGTACGGGATCCCCTACACCACGGGCCCGCTGCACAAGCAGTACGGCCAGGCGCTGCGCACGATCACGCTGCTGAGCCTGCCGAACTCCTGGACCAGCCACGCCAGCGAGAAGTACGGCGAGATCACCCCGCCCACGAAGACCGTCACCGACCGCAGCCGCAAGAGCGACGCGGAGCGGCCGCGGCGGCGTACCGAGCTCGGCGGCTGGTCCCGTGCGGGGGCGAAGGCGCGCGCGTGAGTGCCCTGAGGATCGGCGAGGGGCTGACGCGGCTCGGACTGGGTGACCGGTCCGGGCCGCCGGCCCACCTCGTCGGCGTGCCCTTCGTCTGCACCGACCCGTCGGGGGCCGGCGACCTCGAGCAGCTGCGGCGCGCCCGCGTGCTGCAGTGCGCTCTGAGCCGGGTGTGCGCCGTGTGCGCGCAGACGCTCACGCACCCGCTCGTGCTCGTCGGCACGCCCGCCGAGGCCGACGACAACGCGTTCCGGGTGCCGCCCGTGCACCCCGGGTGCAGCGACGAGCTGCTGTCGCTGCTGCACGCCGCGACGGGCCCGGTGCTCGGCCACCCCGTGCCGGCCGCCGGGCGCGAGCGGGGCTGGACGGTCGTGGCGACCGGCGGGTTCGACCTCGTGCGGCCGGGCACCCGCGACGGTCTGCACGTGTTCCGGCCGAACTCGGTGGTGGAGCGGCGCGACGACGCGTGAGCGCTGCGCAGGACGGGTAGGGCCGGGGTCGTGATCCCCGGCCTGCCCTTCTTCTCCGGCCCCACCCACCTCTCCTCGCCACGCGACGACGCGGGATGGGCGCGCCTCGCCGACGACGCCCGGGCCGCCATGCAGGCGCGCCACGAGGGCCACGACGCCGACTGGGGCCTGGGCGAGATGCGCTGGGAGGTCCGGATGGACGAGGGCCTGCTGCGCTTCGTCGACGACGCGACGGGCCGCACCGCGGACTGCTCGATGCAGGTCGTCGGCACCGTCTCCCCCGAGGGCACGTGGCTGTGGGGCTGGGACCACCCGTCCGTGCCGCCCGCGCTGCGCGGCGCCGCCGAGCGGGTGCGGGCCCACGGCGAGGACCACGGCCTCGACGCGCTGACCACGCGGATGGTCGAGGCCACCGTCGAGGACGGCTGGGACTACTGCGCCGTCGCCGGACGCCTCACCGGCGCCCAGGGCGTCTACAAGGGCACGTCGGGCGAGACGCACGTCTTCATGACGCACGGGCCCGCCCGCGTCACCGAGCCGGACGGGACCGTGCGGGTCGTCGCACTGCCCGACCTCCCGCCGTACGTCGCCCCCGCCGCCCTGCCGAGCCTGCCGCCGGTCGTGCCGACGAAGCACCTGCCGGAGCCGCGGACCACCGGGCCCGTGGCGGGCATGCCCCTGATGAGCGGCACGCCGGAGACCGCCGGCCCGGAGCCGGAGGTGCGCGCCGAGCAGGTGGTGGGCTTCGTGCAGCGCTACTTCGCGGCCCTGCGACCGACGTACGCGCTGGACCCCGAGCGGCGTCGCCGTGACCTGACGGAGGAGGAGCGGCAGGACAGGCGGCGGTTGATGCGCCTGCAGCGGACGCTGCAGGAGCGGCACTGGCGCCGCGACGACACCTACTTCATCGGTGGCGTGCAGGGCACGGGCTCCGACTACGACCTCGCCGCCCACGACGGGTGGGAGGCCGTGCGCATCGCGCCGCGTCTGTGGCAGGTGACGTGGACCCAGCACGTCGGCGGCGCGGTCCGCGCGCGGTACGGCGGCTACGTCGTCGGCGTCTTCGACGACGGGTTCCGGCTCGTCGACGAGCTGGAGGAGGAGCGGGACCTCCGCCCCCGCTCCTGAGCGCGGTACGGCGGCGGCCCCCCGCCCCGCTAGGCTGGTCCGCGGTGTGCCGGGAAGTCTGGTCGGCGGTCGCCCCGGGCCTCCCGGGGTCAGGACCCGACCCGTCGTAGGAGCACCGTGACCTCCCCCGCCGAGACCCGCCCCACCTCCCGCCAGCGCGTCGCCGCCTGGACCCGCCGCGAGACGACCGGCGGCATCCTGCTGATGGTCGCCGCCCTGGTCGCCCTGGTCTGGGCGAACTCGCCGTGGCGCGACTCCTACGCCGACCTGTCAGCCTCCACGTTCGGCCCCGCGGCGCTGCACCTCGACCTGTCGCTCGCCACCTGGGCGGCCGACGCGGTGCTCGCGGTCTTCTTCCTCGTCGTCGGGCTCGAGCTGAAGCACGAGCTCGTCGTGGGGTCGTTGCGCAACCCGCGGGAGGCCGCCGTACCGGTGCTCGCCGCCGCCGGCGGCGTCGCGGTGCCCTCGTTGCTCTACCTGGCGGTGGTCGTCGGCAGCGGCGACGCCGGGCACCGCGACGGCTGGGCCATCCCCGCCGCGACCGACATCGCCTTCGCCCTGGCGGTCCTCGCCATCTTCGGGCGTGGTCTCCCCGTGGCCCTGCGCGTCTTCCTGCTCACCCTCGCGGTGGTCGACGACCTCATCGCCATCACGATCATCGCGGTCTTCTACACCGCCGACCTCGACCCGGTGTACCTCCTGCCCGCCCTCGCGCTCGTCGCGCTCTTCGGGGTGCTGACCCGCCTGCGCCGGCCCCCGCTGTGGGCGCTCGTGCCGATCGGCGTCGTCACGTGGGTGCTGGTGCACGAGTCGGGCGTGCACGCCACGGTGGCCGGGGTGCTCCTCGGTCTCGTGGTGCCCGCGATCGCGGTCCACGGCGAGCGGGCGGGCCGCGCCCACCACTACGCCGACGTGTGGAACCCGTGGTCCTCGGCGATCGCCCTGCCCGTCTTCGCGTTCTTCGCCGCCGGCGTCACCGTCGTCGAGGACGGCGGGCCGCTCGCCGTGCTGCGCGAGGAGGTCGCGCTCGGCGTCATGGCGGGTCTCGTCGTCGGCAAGATCGTCGGCGTGCTCGGCACGACCGCACTGGTGACCCGGGCCACCCCGTTCCGCCTGCCCCAGGGCATCGGCGTGCGGGACCTGCTGCCCATCGGGTTCCTCACCGGCATCGGGTTCACGGTGGCGCTGCTCGTCGCCGAGCTGTCGTTCTCCGAGGAGCACTTCGTGGCCGCGGGCAAGGCCGCCGTGCTCCTCGCGTCGGTGGTCTGCGCCGTGCTCGGCGCGCTGCTGCTGCGCTGGGACGCCCGCCGGGCCCGCACCCGCGACATGAACGAGGACGGCATCGACGACGGCGACCTGCCGCTCATCGGCGGCTGACCCCCGGTTCGTGGGAGCAGCGCCGCGGAATGCCTGGCGCTCCTCCCACGGACGGCGCGCTCAGAACTCGACGACGCCCTCGACGAGCCCGAGGGTCGCGCCACCCACCCACACACGCCCGTCGTCGCCGGTCGTGACGACCACCCGGCCGTCGCGCCCCAGCACGGTGCCCTGACGGGCGACGTACGACGGGGGCAGCACCCCCGCGGCCGTGAGCCACAGCGCGAGCCCGGCGTTGAGCGAGCCCGTCACCGGGTCCTCCGGCACGGCGAGCGACGGCACGAACGCCCGCACCTCGACGTCGGCGGGGCCGCCGTCGGGGTGGGCGCCGACGACGCCGATGCGCAGGTCGCCCATCGCCGCGAAGTCCGGGCGCAGCGCCAGCACGGTCGCCGCCGCGTCGAGCCGCACGCCCAGCCAGCCGGGGCCGTTGTCGACCCACGCCAGGTCGAGCACCGCGCCGGGGTCGACCCCGAGCGCGGCGACCGCCCGATCCCGCACGTCGTCCTCGACCGGGCCGGAGCGCAGCAGGGCGGGCGCCGCGAACGCGAGGCCGTCGGCGTCCCGCCGTACCTCCACGAGGCCGACCCCGCACTCCTGCACCACGACGTCGGCCCGCCGCGGCACCCCGCCCGCGGCGAGCCACGCGTGCGCGCTGCCGAGGGTGGGGTGCCCGGCGAAGGGCAGCTCCCGGCCGGGCGTGAAGATCCGCAGCCGGTAGTCGGCGCCGGCCGCCGCGCCCTCCGGCGTGGGCGGCAGGAGGAAGGTCGTCTCCGACAGGTTGGTCCACCGCGCGAAGGCGGCGAGCCGCTCGTCGGGGACGCCCTCGGCGTCGTGGACGACCGCGACCGGGTTGCCGGCCAGCGGGCGGGGGGCGAAGACGTCGACCTGGTGGAACGGGTGCGTGCTCACGGCCCCCACCGTAGGCCGACCGTAGGGCTCAGCCGATGCATCCCGAGGTCGGCAGCGACGACGGCGACGGCGGGGTGCGGCCGTCGTACAGCGCCAGGGCGAACGCCTGCGGGCACCGCAGCGCGCCGCCCGCGGTGATCTGGAAGTGCAGGTGCGGCCCGGTCGAGTTGCCGGTGTTGCCCGTGTGCCCGAGCAGCTGGCCGGCCGCCACCGTGCGGGTGCCCGAGAACGCGTGGCTCGAGAAGTGGCAGTAGAGGTACGTCACCCCGCCCGCGACGAGGCTGACGCCGTTGCCGCAGCGGCTGTTGCTCATCGCCGTCGCGGTCCCGCCCGTCACGGCGTACGCCGGCACGCCGGTCGCCGTCGGCAGGTCGAGGGCCGGGTAGGTGTGGTGCGGGTCGTCGAACTCCGAGCGCGGCAGGTTCGAGCGCGGGATCATCAGCGCCCAGCCGGCGCCGCCGCCCCCGCCACCCCCGCCGGCCAGGGCCTCCCACGTCACCGGGCCGACGATGCCGTCCGCGGCGAGCCCGCGGGCCGACTGGAAGGAGCGCACCGCCGCGGCGGTCCCCGCCCCGAACGCACCGTCGACGCCGAGACCGGCGCCGTGCTTGTTCAGCAGCACCTGCGCGGCCCGCACCGCCGACCCCGCGTCGCCCTGGCGGACCGTGACGACGAGCGCGCCCCAGGTGGCCTGGCCGACCACGCCGTCGGCGGCGAGGCCGCGGGCGGACTGGAAGGCCCGCACCGACGACGCGGTCCCCGGCCCGAACGCGCCGTCCGCGCCCGTGGCGTGGCCGCGCGCCGTCAGCAGGTGCTGCACCGCCGTCACATCGGGGCCGCTCGAGCCCTGCTGCAGCACCGGCCAGGCGGCCTGCGCGGGCGGGGCGGCGGCCGTGAGGGCCAGGCCGAGGGCGGTCACGATCGTGAGCACGACGGCAGCCAGCCGTCGTCGGAACATGCGGGTCATGGGTGGTTCCTCCCGAGAACGACCCGGTCGACGCCCGTCTGCGCCGACCGCTGCGCCCAGGCTGGTGGGCGGCGCGGACCCGCGGCAAGGGGCTCGTCACCGGAAGGTGCCGGTTCGTGGCGGGCGGGCGTGACCTGCGTCACGGGCTGTCGTTGCGCTGGTCACCGGGTGCCGGTGGGCCCGTGCCGGCGCGCTGGGGCCGTCGGCACGGGGCCGGCCCCGTCAGCTCACTCGGCCGCGACCGCGCCCGGCAGCGAGCGCTCGCGCGCCTCGAGCTCGACGAGCTCGGCGCGGGGGGCGACGACCTCGAAGCAACCGGGCTCGACCTCGGTGGCGCCCAGCCGCTCCACCGCGGGGGCCGTCGCGACGGTGAGCTCGAGCCGGGCCGACGTGCCGTCCTGCTCGAGCACGCGGACCTGCTGACCCCGCCAGCGGGCCGCCACGACCAGGTCGTAGAAGCGCTCGCACTCCCCCAGCCCGACGAGCAGCCGCCGCACGCCGGGGCGCACCTCCTCGAGGTCCTCGAACCCCTCCGCTCCCTCGGCCGCCGCCCCCACGAGCACGACCTCGACGCGGTCGCGCTCGGGCGTGAGCTCGGCGGGCAGGTCGCGGCCGCGGAACACGGCGCGCGTGCCCACCAGGTCGACCGGGGGCCGGTAGCTGCGGGCGCCCGACCAGCCGAGCGCCGGGGAGGCGTACGTCGAGAGGTGCTGCTGGGTGCCGTCCGCCCGGATCCGCCAGTACTCGGCGCCCATCGGGATGCGGGTGCGCTCGAGCCACCACACGGGGGCGCCGTCGCGGAGGAACCCCATGTCGTACGTCGGCCACGGCTGCGGACCGACCGCCGCCGGCGTCTGCAGGTTCATCAGGTCGTGGGTGCGGAAGCGGAGCAGGTCCACGTACCCGAACGCGTCGAGCCCCAGGGCCGCCGGGTCCAGGCCGTAGGCGTCCGCCATCTGCGCGGGCGTCGCGGCCGCGAAGTCGCCGGCGCCCACCACGGGGCCCTCGACGTGGCCCGCACCGGAGTGGGTGATGCGGCGGGCGGCGTCGCGGGTGAGCAGCTTCTGCAGCACCGCGGTCATGATCGGCCTCCTCGGGGGGTTCTCTCGGTGACGCTCTCACGCCAGTCGGACAGCCGGTCGACCGGCACGCGGTACTGCCAGCCCTCCTGCCGGTCGCCGCCGACGGGTTCCAGCCCGACCGCGGCCAGCTCGTCGCGCAGCTGCGAGCCGTTGACCCGCCACCAGGCGTGCTCGTCGTCGAAGCCCAGCAGCACGACGAGCACCCCGTCGTACGACGCCTCGACCCGCACGTCGACCACGGCGTCGAGGTCGGCGCCGTCGACCCGCTCGAGCGAGCCGTCGACCCCCACGAGGTACGACGTGCCCCTCCCCGGTCGCGCCGGCACCTCCGTGCCGTCGCGCCGGGCGTAGAGCCCGGGCTGACGCTGCACCCGTGCGCTCACGGCGTCCGCACCCACTTCAGCTCACCGTCGACCAGCGTGTACTCGCCCATCAGCCGCTCGGTGCCGTCGGAGCGCAGCTCCCAGATCTGGGCGCCCTCGCGCAGGACCGCCGGGTTGTCGCGGTCGGGCGTCGTCCACTCGGGCCGCGGGATGTCGCCGCTGGTGAAGCCGTTGCCGGTGAACGGCGGCGGGTCGTCGTAGCTCCCCCGCTGGTCCGGGGCGTCGATGCCCGTGCCCTCGTAGAGGCTCGGGCGCGTCGGCACCTCGTAGACCGAGACGTCCTCGACCTGGTAGCGCATGACGGGGATGGAGTCGCGCAGCTGACCGGTGTCGGGGTCGTTGAAGGGGTGTCCGCCGTAGTCCAGCGCCAGGTCGTCGAAGGCCTCGCGGGGCGTGTTGATGTCCGCGACGTCCTCCAGGCGGGCGGTGAACCCGCCCGCGGTCCGGCTGAACTGGTTGTTGTCGAGGATGCCCTCGACGTGGTTCGGGTTGAGCACGCGCTGGAACTCGGTGTCGGGGTTCAGCTCGTACTGCGCGCGCTGCTCGATGAGCAGCTGACGCTGCTCGACCGTGAGCTCGTCCACCGGCGTGCGGACGGCCTCCTGGAACTCGCGGTAGGCCTCCTCCGAGCCGAGCTGGTCGCGCAGGTCGTGGCGGTACTCGCTGTACTCCCGCGGCGGGATGTCGCCGTCGCCGTCGCGGGGCGGGTCGCCGGGCGTGCTGTCGTCGTCGCCGGTGCGCGGGTCGTCGGCGTCGTCGCCGTCGTTCCGGTCGCCGTCGCCGTCGTTCCGGTCGCCGTCGCCGTCGTTCCGGTCGCCGTCGCCGTCGTTGCGGTCGCCGTCGTTGCGGTCGCCGTCGTTGCGGTCGCCGTCGTTGCGGTCGCCGTCGTCGCGGTCACCGTCGTTGCGGGTACGCGGGTCGTCGCCGTCACCGCGGCCGTCGGAGTCCCCGCCGTCCTGGCGCGGGCCGCCGGTGTCGCCACCCTCGACGTCGCGCGGCGGCGTCGACGTACCGCCGTCACCGTCGCCCCCGTCGGGCTTGCCGGCGCCCGGTGTGTCGGGCGACCCGGACCCACCCGGGTTCCCGGACCCACCGGAACCGCCCGGGCTCCCGGACCCGCCGGAGCCGCCGGAGCCGCCGGAGCTCCCAGACCCGCCAGACCCGCCGGACCCGCCGGACCCGCCCGACGACCCGGAACCACCCGGCGTACCCGGATCGGTCGGGGCGCCCGGCTCACCGGGGTTGCGCGGCCCACCGGGGCCACCCGGCGTACCGGGGCCACCCGACCCGCCCGGACCACCCGGCGTACCCGGACCGTCGGCACCGCCGGGGCCGTCGGGGGAGGGCCCGTCGTACAGGTCGGGGGTGCCCCCGCGCCCCCCGGGCAGCCCGCTGCCGGGCAGGTCGAGGCCGTCCAGGCCGCGGCTGCCGCGGCTCGCGGCCTGCAGTCCGTCGAGCACGTTGTCGATGCTGCCGGCGCCGCGGGTCGCGGCCGTCGCCGTGCCGCCCGAGAAGACCGCCGCGACGGCGTCGGGCACGAGGTGGCCGATCGCGCGGGCGGGGTCGTCCGCCCAGGTGTCCCAGTCGAGCAGCCCCTTGCCCAGCTGCTTGCCGAACTCCAGCGGGTCGTCCTGCAGCGCCTGCAGCATGGCCTCGGCATCCTCGACGCGGAGCTGCCACTGCATGGCGTACTCCTCCGGCGTGAGCTGCCCGGTGGAGAGCTTCCAGGCGTCCTCGACGATGGAGACGAGGCCGAGCGGCGACATGGTGACGAGGTCCCAGAGCGCCTCGCCGGCTCCCGTGAACACGCCGCCGACGAAGTCGAGGCCCGACTCGAGCCAGTTCGGCTCCTCGGGGGCGTCCGCGCAGCCGGCCCGCACCTCGGAGGCACAGGAGTTGCCGGCCCGGTCCCACTCGGCGCGGGCGCGCTCGAACTCGGCCTCCGCGTTGCGGCGCACGTCGTCGCCGGGGTCGGAGAAGGGGTGGATCGTGAGGTTGACGGTCTGGCCCTGCGCCCGCAGGGCGTCCGCCTCGCTGCGGGCCCGGCTGACGTCGGCGTCGTACGCCGAGCGGGCGTCGGCGGTGACCTGCTCGCCACGCTCGTACTCGCGCTGCGCCCACTGGGCGGTGGCCTGGGCCGACTCGACGACGTCGGCGAAGCCCTCGAGCGCACGGGCGGCCCGCATGAAGCCGTTGCCCGCCTGCGTCCAGCGGTGCGGCTCGGTCTCGTGGGCGTCGCGGAACATGTCGGCGGCGCGCCCGATCCAGCCCTGGGTGTCGATCCGCGACAGCGCGTCCCCGGTGTCGAAGAACGTCTGGCCCTTGGTGCGCATCGTCGCCGCACGACTCCGGATCGCACCCGGGTCACCCGGGATGTGGAAGCGGCCCGTGCCCGTCAGCCCGCCCGGCCACCCGGTCGTGGTCATCAGGCGCCCAGGACGTCGACGTCCCCGACCGAGCCGGCGACGCGGGTGAACCCGTCGTTGCCGGCCTGGTCGGCCTCCGCGTAGTTCATGGTGATCTTCCCGAGTCGGCCGGCCATCTCCTCGACGTCCTGGCAGAGGTTGTTCATGCCTTCCTCCCACCGTCCCTTGAACTCGTCGACCGCGTCCCACAGGCCGTCGTGGCCGATGGCGTCGCGCGACGGGACGAGGTCCTCCACGTCGTTGTCCTTGAACAGCTGCACGGTCTCGGCGAGACCCTGCGCGGCCTCGGCGAGGCTCGGCAGGTCCACCTCGTAGTCGTAGGACGGCACGGTGCAACCTCCTGCTGCTGGACGGGTGGACGGGGCGGGGGCCGGCGGCACCCGAGCTCACCGACCGGCACCAGGGATCCCCGGGCCGCGGCACGTCCAAACCCGCCGGTCGAGGTTTGACCCGGCCGCGCGGTGCCGACACTGGACCTCGGGCCGACCGCGGTCGGCCCTCCCCCGGCACCCGGACGAAGGACCCCGCGATGGACATCCAGCTCACCGTCGGCGAGCAGTCGACGGCCGCCCAGACGGTGCAGACGGCCTGCACCACCTTCCAGGAGTTCCTGCAGTCGCTGAGCGACTCCCTCGAGACCGACCTCACCGGCTTCCAGGGCAACGCGGCCGTCGCGTTCGGCACCGCGGTGAGCGGCTGGTTCGAGTCCGCCGCCACCCTGGTGCCGGCGCTCCAGTCCTACGCCGAGGCGCTGGCCGGCGTCGACGCGGAGCACGCGCCCAACGACGTGCAGGTCGCCTCGACGATGGCCTCCCTGACCTCGCGGCTCGGCGGAGGTGCGGTGTGAGCGAGCGCGGACTCGTCTACCACGAGGCGTCGCTCGACGCGATCGCCCAGACCCTCCGGGACGCCACCGACGAGATCCGGACCTTCATCGCCGACCTCGCGGAGACGGTGGACCGCCAGACCGCCGGCTGGTCGGAGGAGACCGGCTCCCGCGTGGCTCAGCGCCGCACCGAGCAGCGGCTGTCCACCGACGTGGACAGCCTGGCCGAGGCCCTCACCCAGGTGGTGGGCGAGGTCGAGAGCCACGCCGAGCGCTGCCGCGAGGCCGAGGTCCGCAACGCCGCCCTGCTGGGCTGACCCGCGCCCCGGCCCGTCGCGCCCGACGCGGCTCAGCGCAGCGTGATCCGCCCCGGCACGGTGAGCGCGCCGTACGCCGGCAGCCCGGCGTGGGTGACGAGCAGCCGGAGCACCTGGTCGACGGCGCCGACGCCCTCGCCGGCCTGGCCGAGCAGCGCCGCGGCCACCGACGGGGCGGGGGGACCGGTCAGGTACGCCGCCGCGGGCGCCTCGCTGCTCTCCGGCGGGGTGAGCGCGGCGAACGGGTTGGGCTTCGGCCAGGCGCGCACGTCGACGTCGCGGCGCGTCGTGCCCGCGAGGGCGCACGCCCGGTCGACGGCCTCCGCGAGCCCGCCGAGGCGGTCGACGAGGCCGCGCTCGGCCGCGTCGGCGCCCGTCCAGACCCGGCCGCGGGCGACCCGCTCGAGGTCGGCGAGCGCCATCCCCCGGTCCTGCGCCGCCTTCGTCGTGAAGTCGTCGTAGATGGCGTCGAGCCAGCCCTCGACCCGCGCCCACTCCTCCTCGTCGAAGGGGCGGTCGGTGGAGAACATGTCGCTGAACCGGCCGGCGCGCACGGTCTCGCGCTCGACGCCGATGCGGGCCAGGGTGTCGGCGAGCACCTGCTTGCCGCCGAGCACGCCGATGGAGCCCGTGAGCGTGGTGGCCCCGGCGACGACCTCGTCGCACGGCATGGCGATGAAGTAGCCGCCCGAGCCCGCGACCGCGCCCATCGACGCCACGACCGGGGTGCCCTCGGAGCGCACCTGCAGGACGGTGCGTCGTACGGCGTCGGAGGCGACCGCGGAGCCCCCGGGGCTGTCGATGCGCAGCACGACGGCGCGCACGTCCGGGTCGTTGCCGGCCGTGCGCAGGGCGGTGGCCAGGGAGTCGGAGCCGATGCTCGGCCCGCCCATCGGGTTCGGTCCGCCGTTGCGGCCGAGGTGGATGGGGCCGTAGGCGCCGACGACGGCGACGACGCCCCTGCCGCGGCCGCTGGGCAGCTGGTCCTTGAGCCCGCCGAGCGGGCCGCCCGGCTTCGCGTAGCGCTCGACGAAGCGCAGCACGGGCCCGTCGGTGTCGACGTCCCCGTCCGTCAGCGAGGCGCGCACCGCCGCGTAGACGTCCTCGCGGTAGCCGATCCGGTCCACGAGGCGCCGCGCGAGCGCGTCCTCGGGGGTGAGCGGGCCGGCCTCGAGGGCCGCCCGCACGTCGGCGGCGGGGAGCCCGCGGCCCTGCGCGACGTCGGCGACGAGCGTCTCGGTCACCGAGTCGACGATGCGCGTCATCATCTCGCGGTGGGGGTCGGTCATGCCGCGCTCGAGGAACGTGTTCGCGGCCGACTTGTACTCGTGGCGCTGCCCGAGCTGCGTCGTCACGCCCAGCTTGTCGAGCGCGCCGCGCAGGAACACGACCTCCGCGTGCGCCCCGACGAGGCCGACCTGGCCGGTCGGCTGCACCCACACCTCCTCGAAGGCGCTGGCGAGGTGGTACGCCGCGTTGCCGCCCACCATCTCGCCGTAGGTCTCCGCCCAGGCCACGGCGCGCTTGCCGGAGGCCCGGAAGCGGGCCACGGCCGCGCGCAGCTCGTCGCCCGCGCTCAGCCCCAGGTCGCCGCCGAGGTGGGCGACGAGCCCGACCACGGCGTCGTCCTCCGCCGCCTTGCCGAGCGCGGTCACCAGGCCCCGCAGCGTGGGCGTCTGGAGCGCCCGCAGGGCAGCGACGGGCGAGGTGGGCGGCGCCTCGAGGAGGCCGCGGGTCAGGTCGAGCTCGAGCAGGAGCCGCTCGGTCCCCCGCACCCGGCGCAGCCGGGCCAGCGCCGGGCCGCCGGCGGAGCCGAGCGGGCCGAGGAGCGGCTCGAGGTAGGGGCGGACGACGTCGGGCAGTCGGACGGGCGCCATGGTCTCGACCCTACGGGGCGGGTCGGAGCCCGTCGGGGTCGACGACCAGGTCGGCCCGGGCGCGCCCCGCGGCGACGAGGCGCGCGTTGGGCTCGTCGACGGTGTCGACCCAGGCCGCGGCGGCCGCCGGCGTCTTGCCGAACCGCACGTGCCGGGCGACGAGCCGCTCCCGGCGCACGGCGTCGGGCACCTCGACGTACCAGGTCTCGTCGATCGCGTCGGCGACCTCGCCCCAGCCCTGCTCGCGGTGCGCCGGGGCCCCGCCGTCGCCGGCCGCCCCGAGCAGCAGGTAGTTGCCCTCCGTGACGACGAGCGCGGCCTCCGGCAGGACGGCCAGCGCGGCGGCGAGCGGCTGCTCGAGGGTGCGCTCGAAGCCGGGCACGAAGACGGTGTGCTCCCGCTCGGTGCGGCAGCGCCGCAGGGTCGCGGCGTAGCCCCGGGCGTCGAACGTGTCCGGCGCGCCCTTGCGGTCGCGGCGGCCCAGGCGGTCGAGCTGCGCGTCGGCGAGGTGGTAGCCGTCCATCGGCAGGTGGGCGACCCAGCCCGGACCGTGTCCGGTGGGCGGGGCGGCCGCGAGCGCGGCGAGCAGCGTCTCGACCAGCGTCGACTTCCCGGCGCCGGGGGCGCCGACGACCCCGAGGACGGCGCGGCCCCCCGCCGTCCCCGCCGTCCCCGCCGCCCGCGCCACGAGGGCGTGCGCGCGGGCCACGAGGGCGTCGAGGTCGGGCACGCTCACCCCTGGTGGGCGGCCAGGCGCGCGGCCATGAACTCGCGGGCGTGCACGGCGAGGTCCATGCCGTCGTCCCACAGGTTGCGCCACACGGCGAGGTCGTTCGACAGCGTCGGGGAGACGACGGCCGAGGAGAACGACTCGAACGTGACGGGGCCGGTGTAGCCGATCTCCGCGAGGGCGCCGAAGAAGCCGTCGAAGTCGATGTGGCCCTGCCCGAGGTAGCCGCGGTGGTTCTCGCCGACGTGGACGTAGCCGAGGCGGTCCCCGACGAGGCGCACGGGCTCGGAGAGCGAGTCCTCCTCGATGTTCATGTGGTAGGTGTCGAGGTGGATCGTCACGTTGTCCGCGCCGATGTCGTCGGCCAGGCGCAGCGCGTCCGCGGCGGTGTTGATGACGTTGGTCTCGTAGCGGTTGCAGATCTCCAGGCCCAGCGTCATGCCGCGCCCGGCCGCCTCGGCGGCGAGGTCGGTCAGCACCCGGACCACGTTGGCCCGGCCCCGCGTGCTCAGCGGCGCGCCGTACTTGCCCAGGGCGGAGTAGAGCGCCCCGGTGAAGTGGGTCCCGCCCAGGTCGTGGGTGGTGGCGAGCGAGTCGTGCAGCAGCTTCTCGCCGCGCTCGACGACGGCGGCGTCCGCGCTCGAGACGTCGGCGTCGAAGGCCAGCCCGCGGGAGCAGGCGACGGCGAGACCGGCCGCGTCGATGGCCGCGCGGGCCGACGCCACGTCGAGGTTGGCGGCGTCGTGCAGCGACAGCTCGAGGAGGTCGTAACCCGCCTCCTTCGTCTTCTCGACGGCGGTCGCGACGTCGGCGGGCGTGGTGCCGCCGACCCAGACGAGGGCGTGGACGCCCAGCGGGTTCGTCATCTCAGGGGTGCCTTTCGGGGTGCAGGGGGTACGGCGCCGGGTCGCGGCGGCCGGGGACGCGCCGGGGTCGGGCAGGGGTACGGCGGGCGGGTGCGGCGTGGTGCGGCGTGGTGCGGCGTGGTGCGGCGTGGTGGCCGGCCGGGCGGCCGGCTCGTGGCCGACCACCCGACCGGGGCTCAGGCGGCGATGGCGCCGGTGATGAGGCCGACGATCTCCTGGCCGGTGGTCGCGTCGGTGCGGCGACCGGCGACGCAGCGGCCGGCGCGCATGACCCAGACCTGCTGGCTCAGGCGCACGACCTGGTCGAAGTTGTGGCTGATGAGGAGCACGGCGTGGCCCTCGTCCCGCAGGCGCAGGATGAGCTCCTCCACGCGGGCGGTCTCCTGCACGCCGAGCGCCGCGGTCGGCTCGTCCATGATGACGAGGCGCGAGGAGAACCCGGCCGCGCGGCAGATGGAGACGGCCTGGCGCTGGCCGCCGGAGAGCCGGCGTACCCGCGAGGTCACCTCGGGCACGTTGACCGCGAGCTCGGAGACCATCTTCTGGGCCTCGGCCTTCATCCGGCGGCGGTCGAGCATGCCGAAGCGGGTGAGCTCGCGGTTGAGGAAGAGGTTCTGCCAGACCGTGAGGTCCTCGACGAGCGCGAGGTTCTGGTGGACCGTCTCGATGCCCGCGGAGCGCGCGGCCTCGGGCGAGGAGAACGAGACCGGACGGCCGTCGAGGAGCACCTCGCCGGACTGCGGGCGGTGCACGCCGGAGAAGCAGCGCACGAGGGTGGACTTGCCGGCGCCGTTGTCGCCCACGAGCGCGGTGATCTCGCCCGGGGCCACGGTGACGCTGACGTCCTGCAGCGCCTTGACGCTGCCGAAGGACAGCGAGACGTTGCGCGCCTCGACGATCGGGCCGGCGGCGGTCTTCTTCTCGAGCGCGCTCACTTCTGGAACCTCATCAGGAAGGCCGCCGCGACGACGACGACACCGACGGACAGGGGCTGGTAGTACTGCGAGACGCCGAGCGTCGTGAGGCCGTTGAGCAGCACGGTCAGGAGCAGCGCGCCGAAGACGGGACCGAGGATGCTGGCCTTGCCGCCGAAGAGGCTGACGCCGCCGAGCACGACCGCGGCGACCGAGTTGAGCAGGTACGCCGTGTTCGCCGCGGGCGGCGTGGACCCGAGGCGGGCCACGATGATGATCGCGGCGATGCCGGCGAGCAGGCCCGCCACCGCGTAGACGGCGACCTTGACGCGGGCGGTGGAGATGCCCGTGGCCGTCGCCGCCTCGGGTGAGCCACCGGTGGCGAGCACGTGCGTGCCGAACCGGGTGTGGAAGAGCACGACGTGGGCGACGACCGCGATGACGGCGGCGATGACGACGATCCAGGTCACCATCTCGACCGGGCCGTCGAGGGAGATGTCGAAGAAGAAGGACTCGGTGACGGTGACGGGCTGGCCGTCGGAGAGCACCAGTGCCAGGCCGGAGGCGGCCGACAGCATGCCCAGGGTGACGACGAAGTCGGTGATCCCCGCCTTCGCGACGAGGAACCCGTTGAGGAGCCCGGCGAGCAGCCCCGCGAGGACGGCGCCGGCGAACGCCACCCCGAGGGACTGCCCGCCGGCGTACAGCTGGCCGAGGACCACGATGCCGAGCGTCGTCACCGACGCGATCGACAGGTCGATGCCGGCCGTGGCGACGACGAAGGTCTGCGCGACGGCCAGGATCACCAGCGCCGCGGAGGCCGACAGCATGCCGGTGACGTTGCCCGAGCTGAGGAACGACGGCTCGAGCGCCGTGAAGACGGCGACGAGCACGATCAGGCCGACGAGGGCGGCCCAGTCGGCCCAGAAGCCGACGTCGCGCAGGCGGCTGGCGACCGCGTGGCCGGCGCCTCCCCGGTTCGCGGGGGGCGTCGCCTTCGACGCGGTGGGACCGGCCGGCGTACCGGTGGCGGCGGTGGACATCGTGGCTCCTCGATCGGGTGCGGGGTGCGGTGCGGTGCGGTGCTGGTGCGGTGCTCGTGGGTCAGTCGACGAGCGCGGCGAACGGGTCGTCGTACTCCTCGAACGGCGCCGGGGCGGCGTCGAGGGCGTCCTGCACGTTGTCGGCGGTCACCAGCGCGATGGGCGCGGTGACCTCCTCGGGAAGGTCCTCGCCCGCGATCGCGGCGCGGCAGGCGTTCACGCCCATCTCGCCGATGGCGTAGGGGTACTGCGCGACGACCGCGGAGATGCCGCCCTCGGCGACGCCGTTGAGACCGTCCTCGACGCCGTCGACGCTGATGATCTCGACCTCGCCGGTGCGCCCGACGTCGGAGACCGCGCGGGCCACGCCGAGCGCCATGTCGTCGTTGGCGACGAAGAAGCCGGCCAGCTCGGGGTTGGCGCGCAGCAGGGTGGTGGCCTGGGTCAGCGCCTCGTCGCGCGACCAGTTCGCCGACACGGTCTGGACGATCGAGACGCCGTCGCCGGCGGCCTCGGTGAAGCCGTCGAGGCGGGCGTTGCTGGTCACGTCGCCGGCGATGCCGCCGATGAGCGCCACGTCGCCGCCCTCGGGCAGGAGGGTCAGCATGTGCTCGCCCGCCATGCGGCCGGCCTCGGTGTTGTCCGTCCCGATGTACGTCGCGGGGGTGGCGTCGGCCTGGCTCGCGGCGTCGGCGTCGACGGGGCTGTCGATGTTGACGATCGGCACGTCCTTCGCCGCGAGGGCGGCGAGGCCCTGCACGAGGTTGGTGCCGTCGATCGGGTTGACGATGACGCAGCCCGGGTCCTGGCCTGCGACGACGTTGAGCTTGTCGAGCTGGCCCGTGGTGTCGGTGATGTCGGCCGCGGCCTGCACGTCGACCTCGAGGTCGCCGTCCTGCGCGCCGGCGTCGATGCCCGCCTCCATCTGCTGGAAGAACGGGTTGTCGAGGCCCTTGATCACGGCGGCGACGGAACCGTCACCACCGCCCGAGCCGGAGGACGAGTCGCTCCCGCAGGCAGAGGCGACGAGGCAGAGGCTGGCCGCGACGGCGAGGGGGGCCAGGCGGCGGAGGTGGGGCGCACGACTCATCGGGGGGTCCTTCGGATCGGTGCCGCGACGACGTCGTCGCGGCGGGTGCTGTGACCCGGGTCATGGGGTCCGGAGCATCACACCCTGATTAATGACTTCTGTCAATCATTAATCACCCTCTTTTCGTCGTGGCCGTTCCTTAATAGGGTGCAGCCATGACGACCACGCCCGCCGGGCCGATCGGGACGCCGCCCCTCGGCGTACCCGTCCCCCCGGCCGGCATCGTCGGCCCCGGCGAGCTGCTCGCCCTCTTCCGCGCCCGCTCCCCGCTGACCCGCACCGACGTCATGACGCTGACCGGGCTGTCGCGCTCCACGGTCAACCAGCGCATCGACCTGCTCACGGAGGCCGGGCTCCTCATCGAGCGCGGGCCCGACGTCGTGCCGGGCCGCGGCCGCGGTCGCCCCGCGGGCAGCTTCGCCTTCAACGTCGAGCGCGGCGTGCTCCTCGTCTGCGACATCGGGGCGACCGCCCTGCGGGCCGCGATCTGCGACCTGAGCGGGCGCGTGCTCGAGGACCGGCCCCTCGTCAGCGACGTCACCGAGGGCCCCGAGGCCGTGCTGGCCCGGGTCGACCCCCTCTTCGCCGAGCTGCTCACCGCCTGCGGGCGGACGCCGGCCGACGTGCGGGGCGTCGCCCTGTCGGTGCCCGGCCCGGTCGACCGCGAGCAGGCCACCGTCGTCAGCCCGCCGATCATGACGGGCTGGGACCGCTTCGACATCCGCGGCTGGTTCGCGCGCACCTACGACTGCCCGCTGCTGCTGGAGAAGGACGCCACGGCGATGGCCTGGGGCGAGTACCGCACGCACTACGGCACGGCCGACACCTTCCTCATGCTCAAGCTCGGCACCGGCGTGGGCGCCGGCATCATCGCCGGCGGCCGCATCCACCGCGGGGCCGACGGCGCCGCGGGCGACATCGGGCACACCCAGGCCACGGGCGAGGAGGGCGACGTCGGCCCGCTGTGCCGCTGCGGCAACAGCGGGTGCGTCGAGGCCCGCGCCGGCGGGTGGGCGATGATCCGCGACCTGGCCGCCGCCGGGCGGGACGTGTCGACCGTCGACGAGGTCGTGGAGCGCATCCGTACGGCGGACCCCGTCGCCGTGGGCCTCGCCCGCGCCGCCGGCCGGGTGCTGGGCGTGGCCCTGGCCGAGACGGTCAACATCCTCAACCCGCGCGTCGTCGTCGTGGGCGGCCAGCTCGCCGAGGCCGAGGAGCAGATCTTCGCCGGACTGCGCGAGATGGTCTACTCCCGCTCGCTGCCGCTCGCCACGCGCCGCCTCGAGCTGCGCCGCAGCCGCCTCGACGAGCGGGCGGGGTCCGTGGGCCTCGCGCTCCTGCTCGCCGACCACGTCTTCGCGCCGGCCACCGTGGACGCCGCGCTGGCCGACCCCGCCGGCCCGGCCTGACCCTCGGCCCGACGCCCGGCCGACTCCCGGCCCGCTCCCGGCTGGTGTCCGGCCCCCTCGCCACCCGCCCCGCGGACCGGTGCGGGAAGGGCACGCCGTACCCTCGAAGTTACCGCCTAGTAGGATCCGTGTCACAGAAGTTGGTGTGACGCAGCGAACGCCTGAACACTAAGGTCGGACGACGCGCGCGTGCCGATGTGGCCGGCACGAGCGCCTGTGATCAGAGGAGCCCCGCACACATGAGTGCTATCCAGATCGTCGCCATCGTGGTCTCCCTGGCGTTCACCGCCGTGGCGGTCGCGATGACCACGAAGGCAGTCCGGTCGATCGTGTCGACCGTCCGCGTCGGGCAGCCGGTCACCGGCCGCACCGACCTCCCCGTCAAGCGCACGCTGACCATGGTGAAGGAGACCTTCCTCCACACGCGGATGCTCCAGTGGCACTGGGTCGGCATCATGCACTGGTTCGTGTACGCCGGGTTCCTGCTGCTCTCCACCGCGGTGGCGACCGGCTACGTCCAGCTGTTCGCGCCGGACTTCGCCCTGCCGATCATCGGGCACTTCTTCCTCTTCGAGTGGGCGAGCGAGGGCCTCGGCCTGCTCAGCACCGTCGGCATCATCTTCCTCATCGTCTACCGCCAGCTGCACCACCCGCGGCGCGAGGGGCGCAGCAGCCGGTTCTACGGCTCCAACCAGTGGATGGGCTACTTCGTCGAGGTCATGGCCCTGCTCGAGGGCTCCGCGATCCTGTTCATCCGCGGCGCGGAGTACAACCTGGGCCAGATCGACAGCGACCACCCCGAGGACTTCTCGACCTTCCACTTCCCGCTGAGCTCCCACGTCGGCAACGCGCTCTTCCCGAGCGGCGCCGGCTCGGAGGCCACGCTCGAGAACATCATCGTCGTCATCGCGATGATCAAGATCCTGCTGGCGATGGTCTGGCTGATCGTCATCTCCGCGAACCTCAACATGGGCGTCGCGTGGCACCGCTTCACCGCCTGGCCGAACATCTGGTTCAAGCGCGAGAGCAGCGGCCGCACCGCGCTCGGCGCCATGAAGCCGCTGACCTCCGGCGGCAAGCCCGTCACGCTCGACGACATCGACGACCTCGACGAGGAGTCGACGCTCGGCGTCGGCAAGATCGAGGACTTCTCCTGGAAGGGCATCCTCGACTTCACGACCTGCACCGAGTGCGGTCGCTGCCAGAGCCAGTGCCCGGCCTGGAACACGGAGAAGCCGCTGTCCCCGAAGCTGCTCATCATGGGCCTGCGCGACCACGCCTACGCGAAGGCGCCGTACAGCAAGGCCGGCGGCGAGGAGAACGAGGCCGCGGTCGCCCTGCTCGAGAAGGACGAGGTGCTCGCCCGCGAGGCCGAGCGCCCCCTGGTCGGCGACACCGGCGACGACTGGTTCTACATGCCGGAGAACGGCGCCGCGGTCATCGACCCCGACGTGCTCTGGTCCTGCACCTCGTGCGGCGCCTGCGTCCAGCAGTGCCCGGTCGACATCGAGCACGTCGACCACATCATGGACATGCGCCGCTACCAGGTGCTCGTCGAGTCGAACTTCCCCGCGGAGCTCAACGGCCTGTTCAAGGGCCTGGAGAACAAGGGCAACCCGTGGAACATGTCGCCCAACGCGCGCATGGACTGGGCGAAGGGCCTCGACTTCGAGGTGCCGGTGGTCGGCGAGACCATCGAGTCGCTCGACGAGGTCGACTGGCTGTTCTGGGTCGGCTGCGCCGGCGCCTACGAGGACCGCGCGAAGAAGACCACCCGCGCCACGGCCGAGCTGCTCAACATCGCGGGCATCAGCTTCGGCGTGCTCGGCAACGGCGAGACCTGCACCGGTGACTCCGCGCGCCGCGCGGGCAACGAGTTCGTCTTCCAGGGCCTGGCCCAGCAGAACGTGGAGACGCTGAAGGAGTTCAAGGCCAAGAAGGTCGTCTCCACCTGCCCGCACTGCATGAACACGCTGAAGAACGAGTACAAGGACTTCGGCATCGAGCTCGAGGTCATCCACCACACGCAGCTGCTCAACCGCCTCGTGCGCGACGGCAAGCTGACCCCGGTGGCGGACGGCGCGGGCGCCCACCAGCGCAAGATCACCTACCACGACCCCTGCTACCTGGGTCGCCACAACCAGGTCTACTCCCCGCCCCGCGAGCTCCTGCAGATCATGCCGGGAGCGGAGCTGAAGGAGATGGAGCGCAACTCCGAGCGGTCCTTCTGCTGCGGCGCCGGCGGCGCGCGCATGTGGATGGAGGAGAACATCGGTGAGCGCATCAACGTCAACCGCACCAAGGAGGCGGTCGGCACCGGCGCCGACCAGATCGCGGTCGGTTGCCCCTTCTGCCGCGTGATGATCTCCGACGGCCTCACCTCGCAGCAGTCGAAGGGCGAGGCCCGCGAGGAGGTCGAGGTCCTCGACGTCGCGCAGATGCTGCTCGCGTCCGTGAAGGGCGAGCAGGCCACGAAGCTGGCCCCGGGCCAGGGCGCCGCTGCCGCGAACGGTACGGCGGGTGCCGGCGCGAAGAACGGCACGGCGAAGGACGGCACGGCGAAGGCCGCGCCGACCGGGGGCGACGACGTCTCGACCAAGGCGGAGCCCGAGGCCGGGGACGAGACCATCACCGAGGACACCGTCACCGAGACGGCCGACGCGGGCCCGCTCGCGAAGGCGTCCGGCGGTGACTCCCTCTTCGACTCCCCGGAGGCGAAGAAGGAGGAGCCGAAGAAGGAGGGCACGGGCGGCTCGCTGTTCGACGCCGGGTCCGCCTCGTCGCTCTTCGACGACGACGCCCCGTCGCAACAGCGCACCCCGGCCAACGCCGGGGCGGGCGAGGCCGAGACGAAGGCCGAGCCGGCGGCGAAGCCCGCGTCCGGTGGTTCGCTGTTCGACCTCGGGGGCGACGAGCCCGCGACGCCGGCGGCGAAGGCGGAGCCCGCGACGAAGGCCGAGCCGGCGAAGCCGGCCGCGAAGCCCGCTGCCGATCTCGGCTCCGGTGGGTCGCTCTTCGACGTGGCGGGTGACCAGCCCGCCGCGAAGGCGGAGCCCGCTGCGCCGGCCGAGCCCGAGGCGAAGTCCGAGCCCGAGGCGAAGGCCGAGCCGGCGGCGAAGGCCGAGCCGGCGGCGAAGCCCGCCGCCGACCTCGGCTCGGGCGGCTCGCTCTTCGACATCGCCGCGTCGGCTCCGGCCGCCCCCGCGAAGGCGGAGCCGGCTGCCGAGCCCGCCGCCGAGCCGGCCGCCGAGCCGGTTGCGCCGACGGCGGAGGAGCCGAAGGCCGAGCAGCCGAAGGTCGACCTGTCGTCGGGCGGATCGCTCTTCGACATCGTCCCCTCTCAGCCGGCCGCGCCGGCGGCCGAGCCGGCGGCCGAGCAGGCGGCGCCGCAGCCCGAGGCGCAGCCGGAGCCCGCGCCGGCGGCGGTCGAGGAGCCCGCCGAGCCCGAGGTGGAGGCGCAGCCCGAGCCCGTGGTGGAGGAGACGGCTCCCGAGCCGGAGCCCGAGCCCACCGCCCCGGCGGCGGAGGTCGCGGAGGCCCCGAAGGCCAACGCGCCCGCCACGCCGGCCACGACGGCCGCCCCGGCCTCGTCGGGCACGGTGAGCACGCCGCGGTCGGACGTCGACATCCACGGCGCCGGGTCGCTCTTCGACATCCCGGCCCCCGAGGTGACGGCTGCCCCGGCCGCCGCCGCTCAGCCCGCCGCGACGCAGTCGCAGGTGGCCGAGCCGGGGGCGGCGCCCGAGCCGGAGCCGGAGCCGGAGGCGACGGCCGCGCCCGAGCCCGAGGTGAAGCCCCAGGCCGTCGAGGCCGAGGGCACCGACGTCGAGACGGAGGCAGTCGCGGAGGCTCCCGCCGTACCGGAGACGGACGCCGAGGAGCAGGAGCAGGACGTCGAGTCCGTGGAGGAGGCCGAGCCCGCTCCTGCACCCGCGGAGCAGCCGGCCGACGAGAAGCCGCGGTCGAGCGGCGCGACGCACACGCCGCGCACGGACGCCGACATCCACGGGAGCAGCTCGCTGTTCGACCTGTGACACCGGCAGCCGATCGGTGACGAAGGGGCGGTCCCACCTCCGGGTGGGGCCGCCCCTTCGGCGTGAGTGCGCAGGTTCAGCCTCACGGGCCGCCGGCGGCTGAACCTGCGCACTCCGACAGCCGGGCGCCGCCGGGAGCCCGTCGTCGAGCTGGGCACTGGTTCGCGCCGTACCGGTGTCTGCTGCGGTACTGATGTCTGGTGCGGCGCTGGCGCTACTGGCCCCGCCGCACACCACGTGTGCAGCAGCCCGGACACCGCGTTACACGCGCTCAGAGCGGCGGGTACGCCGCCTCAGGCGCGGCGGGTGCGGTGCGCGACGTACAACCCGCAGGCGAGGGCGAGCGCGACGAGGCCCGCGACCCAGGCGACGACGCCGGGCCAACCGTGGCTGGTCCAGGCGGTGCCGACCCAGGCGCCGAAGAGGCTGGAGCCGGCGTAGTAGCCGCAGACGTAGAGGGCGCTGGCCTGGGTGCCGTGGGCTCCGCCGACGACGGGGGCCCAGCCGCTGGCCACGGCGTGCGCGGCGAAGAAGCCCGCGGTGAGCACGACGAGACCCACCACGACGACCGGCAGCGAGCCCGGCAGGGTCAGCAGCAGCCCGGCGAGCATCACGACGACGGCGCCGACGAGCACCACCGGGCGGCCCACCCGGTCGGCGGCGCGGCCGGCGAGGGCGGAGGAGGTGGTGCCGGCGAGGTAGGCCAGGAACACGAGCCCCACCAGCGCCACCGGCAGCGAGAACGGCGGCGCGACGAGACGGAACGTGAGGAAGTTGTAGACGGCGACGAACCCGCCCATGAGCAGGAACGGCACGGCGACGAGAGCCGGTACCGCCGGGTCGCGCAGCAGCGCCCGGAACGCGCGCGGCGAGACGCCGCTCGCCCGCCCGTCGGCCGACGCCGGCGGCAGCAGGCGCCAGAACACCGCGGTCGCCACCAGCGCGGCGAGCGCCAGCAGGGCGAGCGCGAGGCGCCACGACCCGACGTCGGCCGCGCCCGCCGTGATGAGCCGCCCGCCGACGCCGCCGAGGGAGTTGCCCGCGACGTACAGGCCCATGGCCGCACCCAGCCCGCTCGGGTGCACCTCCGCACCCACGTGGCCCATCGCGACGGCGACGACGCCCGCGAGCACGAGCCCCAGCAGCCCCCGCAGCGCGACGAGCACGCCGAGCGTCGGGGCGGCGGCGCACGCCAGCCCGAGGACCGCGGCGAGGAGCAGGCCGACCCGCATGGTGCGGACGCGTCCCCACCGCGACGCGAGCGCGGTGACCGGCACGACCGCGACCGCGAGCACCCCCGTGCTCGCCGAGACGGTGAGGCTGGCGTGCGCGGCGGTGGCGCCGAACTCCTCGGCGATCTCGGGCAGCACGGGCTGGGTCGCGTAGAGCAGCCCGAAGGCGGCGAGGCCCGCGCCCAGCATCGCCAGGTTGAGGCGACGGTAGCCCTCCGTGCCCGGTCGGTGGAGCTCGTCGGGGTCGGGCACCGCTCCAGCATCCCAGCGCGCGCTGAGTCGCCCGCCACCGGCCCCGCACACGGATGACACCACGTGACATCACATATCCCTTGTCATGACGTCATGATGATGTCATTGTTGCGTCATGGACATCACGCCGTACGTCACGGGCCTGCGTCGCGACCTTGTCACCGCCGCCGAGGCCGGCAGCGACGACATCCGCGCCGCCGCCGAGCGGCTGGCGATGGCGATCGACCCGGCCGCGCGACTCGTGCTCATGGAGGCGCTCTCCGACGCCGCCTCCCAGATCTCGGCCGAGCTGCCGCGCGGCAGCGTCGAGGTGCGCCTCGCCGGCCGCGACGTGGAGTTCGTCGTCGACCCCGGGGCCCCCGAGCCGCTCGCGCCGCCGGCGCCGCCCGCCCCGCCCACGCCGCCCGCACCGCCGACGCCGGACGGCGAGCCCGACGCCGACGGCGCGGTCGCACGGGTCAGCCTGCGCCTCCCCGACGCCCTCAAGCAGCAGGCGGAGGCCCGGGCGGCCGACGCCGGCCAGTCGCTGAACACCTGGCTCGTCGCCGCCGTGCGGGCCGCCGCCACCCGCGACGCCGGCGACGTGGCCATCGACCTCACCAGCCTCCCGCTCGGCTCGCCGGCCGACCCCTTCCAGCGCCGCGGTCGCCGCATGACCGGCTGGAGCTGACCCGCCCACCCGGCCCCACCTCTCACCGCCCGCCCCACCACCCCGTCCCGCCCCGCACGGTCCGGCCCCGCCGGCCCGGCGGTCCCGCACACCCTGGAGCAGCCATGAGCACGACGCCCGCCATCCACACCATCGAGGCCCCCGCACCCGTCGACCTGTACGTCGAGATCGGCGCCGGCAGCCTCGCCGTCACCGCCGCCGACGACCCGGAGGTGCGGGTCGAGCTCACCGGCTCCGGCGCCGAGGAGACCACCGTCGAGGAGCGCGACGGACGCCTGGCCGTCCTCGCCCCCCGCACCAGCGGCTTCCTCGGTCACCACCGCGAGGTGCACGCCCGCATCCGCGTCCCGGCCGGGAGCCGGCTCGCACTGCGCTCCGGCTCGGCCCCCGTGACCGTGACCGGGACGTTCGCGGTCGTCTCGGCCGAGACCGGGTCGGGGGCACTGCGGGTGGAGCAGGCGGGGTCCGACGCACTGCTCGGCGCGGGCTCGGGCGACGTCACCGTCGGCGCGGCGGTCGGCCGGCTCGAGATCGGCGTCGGCTCGGGCGACGTCCGCGTCGGCTCCGCGGGCGGCGAGCTGCTCGTCAAGTCCGGGTCCGGCGACGTCGCCGTGGGGCACGTCGCCGGCGACGCCCTCGTGCGCACCGGTTCCGGCGACGTCCGCGTCGCGGCGAGCGACCGCCGCCTCCAGGTCAAGACGGGGTCCGGTCGCCTCCACGTCGAGCGGGCGGACGGCGACGTCACGTTCACCAGCGGCAGCGGGGACGTCCGCGTCGACCGGCTCGGCGCCGGCGCCCTCACGGCCCGCACCGCCTCGGGCGCCGTCCGCTGCGCCGTCCCCCACGGCACCCCCGTCTGGACCGACGTCACCACCGTCTCCGGCCGCATCGTCTCCGGCCTCGCCAGCCTCGGCGCGCCGGCCGAGGGCACGCCGTACGTCGAGGTGCGGGCCAGCACCGTCAGCGGCGCCGTCGAGCTCCGCCACGTCTGACCCCTCGCGTTCGTGGTAGCAGCGCCGCGGAACGTCCGGCGCTCCCACCACGAACCGCTGCCCCAGCCGACCGACCACCAGCGTCACCCGCCCCCACCGAGGAGACCCGATGCACCACCCCGACACGCTCTCCGCCCTCGCCCGCCTCCGGCTCGAGGAGGCCCGCGGCGCCCGGTCGCGCCGCTCGCGCCCCCGCACCGGCCCCGACGACGACGGCCCGCCACGCTCACGGGCTACGCGTCGGTAACCCCGGCCGCACCCCGTCGTTAGCCAGGTCACACCCGACGACGACCGGGATCGTCGGTGCCCCGCCGCAGGAGTGACCATGAGCCGCGCCCCCCGCCCGCCGCACCGCTGGGGGGCGTACGCCGTCAGCCTCGCCGTCGCGCTGACCGTCACCGTCGCGCCCGCGGCGACCGCCACCCCGGCGGGCCCCGTCGGCACCACCGCCACCCCTGCGACCTCGGCGACCACCGCCGCGCCCGCCGCCGCGAGCACCACCCTCCCCAGCGGCTGGACGCCGCGCGGCGAGGACCACCCCGGCACGGTCACGCAGCGCGACCTCGAGATCCCGGTCTCCGACGGCACCGTGCTGCGCGGTGACCTCGTGCTCCCGGCCGACGCGGACGGCACGGCGGTGCCCGGCCGGTTCCCGGTGGTCGTCACCATCACGGCGTACAACAAGTCGGCCTCGGGCGCCTCCGACCTCGCGGGGTCCGGCGCGGACTACCTCGTCAAGCGCGGCTACGCCCAGCTCACCGTCGACGCCCGCGGCACCGGCGGCTCCCCCGGCACGTGGGGCGCCTTCAGCGCCCGCGAGAACCAGGACGCGTCCGAGATCGTCGCCTGGGCCACCTCACCCGACCGGCCCTGGAGCAACGGCTCGGCGGCGATGCGCGGCCCGTCGTACATGGGCATCAACCAGATCTTCGCCGCGGCCGGGAAGCCGGCCGGCCTGAAGGCGCTCTTCCCGCAGGTGCCCGCGGCCGACGTCTACCGCGACGTCGTGGCCTCGGGCGGCCAGCTCGACGTCGGCTTCATCCCGCTGTGGATGGGGCTCGTGACGGGCACCGGGGTCATCCCGCCGGCGTACGGCGCCACCGACCCGGCCGCGGCCCTCACCACCGTCTTCTCCCACCTGACGGCCGCCGCCACGTTCTCGGCACCGCTGCTGCTCGGTTCGTTGCTCGGCGGCGACACGGCGTACGACGGGCCGTTCTACCGCGAGCGCTCCCCCATCGAGGTCATCGACCAGGTGGACGTGCCGACGTTCCTCGTCGGCGGCCAGTACGACCTCTTCCAGCGCGGCACGCCGCTGCTCTTCGAGGATCTGCGCAGCCGCGGGGTGCCGACCAAGATGATCCTCGGCCCCTGGAACCACCTCGAGGGATCCTCCGGCGAGGGCGTCGCCGACGCCGGCTACGGCACCCTCGACGAGCTGCAGCTGCGGTGGTTCGACCACCACGTCCGCGGCATCCCCGACCCGGGCCTCGACACCGACATCGCGCCGCTCACCTACTACGAGCAGAACGCCGACACGTGGCGCCAGGCGCAGGACTGGATCGGCGACAACCTCGACGCCACCACGTTCCGGCTCTCCGGCGGGGCCACCGCCGGCGGCCTCGCGAACGGCACGCTCACCACCGGTGACGCCGCCCCGGGCACCGCCGTCGTGCCGCCCGTCCCCGTCGCCGGCCTCTGCAGCCGCTCCACCGACCAGTGGACCGCCGGTCTCCCGAGCCAGGTGCTCGCCGACCTGCCGTGCTTCAGCGACAACCGCGCCAACGACCTCGCCGGCGTCGTCTGGGACACCGAGCCGCTCACCGAGCCGCTGCGCTTCCAGGGCCCGCTCAACGCCCGGCTCCACACCTCGACGCCGGCCGGTGACGGCATGCTGTCGGTCGCGGTGTCGTCGGTCGCCCCCGACGGCACCGTCCACCGCATCACCGGAGGCTGGCAGGTCATCAGCCACCGCGTGCTCGACGAGAGCCGCAGCCGCTACCTCGACGGCGAGCTGATCCAGGCCCACCACCCCTTCACCGCGGAGGCCAAGCAGCGGGCCGGCGCCGGCGAGGTCGTCCCCGTCGACGTCGAGATCTTCCCGACCGGCGCCCAGGTGCCGGCCGGCCACCGGCTGCGCCTGGCCGTGCAGGCCTTCGACGTGCCCCACCTGCTCCCGGTGCTGCCCGACCTCGTCCCGACGCTCGTCCCCATGACGATCCACACGTCCGCCGAGCACCCCTCGGTGCTGACGGTGCCGGAGGTCGAGCCGTTCGCGACCTCGACGTACGTCCGGCTCGCCGAGGCCTCCACCCCGGCCGGCGCCGGTACGACGGCCCGCGTCGCCGTGGGCACCACCGGCTTCGGTGCGCCCCAGGGCTCGGTGCGGGTCACGGTCGACGGCCGTCCCGTCGCCGACGTGCCGCTCGTCGGCGGCCGCGCCGACGTGCCCCTCCCGGCGGGTACGGCGGCGGGCACCCACGTGGTGCGTGCGTCGTACGCGGGGAGCGAGGTGGCGGCCCCGTCGGAGCGGTCGGCGACGTGGACCGTGCGCCCGGCGGTCTCGCCGGCCCAGCAGGCGACGCGCACCTACGTGCGCCTCGACGCGAACCCGACGCTGCGCGGGGGCGTGAACCGCGTGCGGTTCGCCGTGGCCCGGGCCGACGGCTCACCGGCGACGGGCCGGGTGCGCGTGCTCCTCGACGGGGTGCGGCTGCGCGACGTCGCGCTCGTCGACGGCTACGGCACGCTCGGCCTGCCGGGGCAGCAGCGCACGGGCGCCCACGCCGTGCAGGTCACCTACTTCGGCGACGCGCGGGGCCAGGCGTCGGTGGGACGCGCCACCTGGACGGTGCGTCCCCGCTGACGGGGAGGACCGTCAGGCCTTCATGGCGACGCCCTCGCGCCAGTAGCCCATGAACGCGACCTGGTGGCGGTCGATGCCGAGGTCCTTCACGAGGGCGCGGCGCAGGCCGGTGACGACCTTGGACTCGCCGGCGATCCAGGCGTAGAGCCCGGCGTAGGGACCCTCCACGGGACCGTCGCCGCTGACCTCCTCGCCCGAGGAGGAGTACGCCGGGGTCTCCCACAGGTTGGGGTCGATCTCCTCGTCGGCCACGACGAGGTCAGCCGCCGCGGCGAGCACGCGGGCGTGGTCCTCGGCCGTGCGGTCGAGGCGCTCGAGCACCCGCACGCGCAGCTCGTCGCCGCGCGGGGCGCCGTCGCGCGGCAGCCACACGACCTCGACCCCGGGCGGGCCGACGACGTCGTCCAGCACGTCGTCGCGGTGCGGCACCTCGACGAAGGCCACGCCGCGGGCGTCGGCCGGGAGGTCGCGCAGCACGCCGTACACGGCCGGCAGGGCGGTCTCGTCGCCGACGATCATCAGGTCGGTGGCGTCGCCGGGCGCCCACTCGATGCCGCCGAAGAAGTGGCCGCGGCGCGGGGCGAGCACGATGACGCGGTCACCCACGGTCGCCGAGCGCGCCCAGTCGTTGCCCGGCCCGGTGGCCTCGCCGTGCTCGCCCGGGTCGTGCACGACGATGTCGACGACGAGGCGGGTGTCCGTGCCCTCGCCGACGACGTCGCGCACCGTGTACGTCCGCACGCAGCCGCGCTCGTCCTCGGGCAGCGCGAGCCACGCCTGGTACCAGGTGTCGTCCGACGGGATCGGCGGCAGCGGGCAGCCCGGCGACGGGAAGATCAGCTTGAACCGCTGGTCCAGCCACGGGCCGTCGGTGCCGAGGTCGGCCAGCTCGTCGGCCCCCAGCTCGACCCGCACGAAGGACGGCGAGACCCGCCGTACCGCGCGGACCTCCACCTCGGCCAGGACCAGGGACTGCTCGCTCACGACGACTCCTCGTTGTGCGGGTGGGACCCGACGCCGGCCGGTACGGCGGGCTCGCGCTCGGGCTCGTGCTCGGGGTAGCCGGCCGGGGCCGGCGGGTGGACGGCGCGCCCGAGGTGGCGGCCCACCGGCACGACGAGGGGCGTGTGGGAGACCGGGTCGGGGATGACGCGGCTCTCCAGGCCGAACACGTCCCGCACGACGTCCTCCGTGACGACCTCGTGGGGGCCGCCCTCCGCCACGATGCGGCCCTGCTTCATGGCGACCAGGTGGTCGGCGTACCGGGCGGACAGGTTCAGGTCGTGCAGGACCATGACGATCGTCGTGCCGGAGCGCGCGTTCAGGTCGGCGAGCAGGTCGAGCATCTCGACCTGGTGGGCCACGTCGAGGTACGTCGTGGGCTCGTCGAGCAGCAGCAGGTCCGTGCCCTGCGCCAACGCCATCGCGATCCAGACGCGCTGGCGCTGCCCGCCCGAGAGCTCGTCGACCACGCGCTCGGCGAGCTCGGTGGTGTCGGTGAGCGCGAGCGCCTCGGCGACCGCGCGGTCGTCCTCGTGCCCCCAGCGCCGCAGGGCGCCCTGGTGGGGGTGCCGGCCGCGGCCGACGAGGTCGACGACGGTCACGCCCTCCGGCGCGACGGGGTTCTGCGGGAGCAGGCCGAGGGTGCGCGCCACCTGCCTGGTGGGCAGCGAGTGCACGGCCTGCCCGTCGAGCAGCACGGCGCCGCCGCGGGGGCGCAGCAGGCGGGCCATGCCGCGCAGCAGGGTCGACTTGCCGCAGCCGTTGCCGCCCACGATCACGGTGACCTGGCCGTCGGGCACGGCGACCGTGAGGTCGTGCACGATCGTGCGGTCGTCGTAGCCGAGCGAGACCCCGTCGGCGTACAGGCGCGTGGGCGCGGCCTGGGTCCTTGCCGCGCTCATCGCGGACTCCTTCCGGATGCGCCCCGGGCCATGAGCCAGAGCAGGAACGGTGCGCCGACGGCGCCGGTGAGCACGCCGGCCGGCACGTTGACGGTGCCGATGAGGTACTGCCCCGTGAAGTCCGCGGCGAGCAGCAGCGTCGCGCCGACGAGCGCGGCGCCGACGATGCTCGTGCGGCCCGCGTTCAGGCCGCGCGCGATGGGCCCCGAGAGGAAGGCGAGGAACGAGACGGGCCCGGCCCCGGCCACGCCGGCGGCCACGAGCAGCACCGCGACGAGCATGAGGAGCTCCGCGCGCCGGGAGGTGACGCCGAGGCCCGTCGCTGCGTCGGCGCCGAGCTCCGTGATGCGCAGCGACCGGGCCGACCACCACAGCACCGGTAGGAGCACGACCAGGACGACGACGAGCACCCGCACCTCGGGCCAGCCCGAGCCGGCCACGCTGCCGGTCAGCCAGCGCAGCGCGAGCTGGGCGTCCCAGACGGCGGCGCGGGTGAAGAGGTAGTGCACCACCGAGAGCAGCGCGGCGGACAGGCCGACGCCGACGAGCACGAGGCGGTAGCTGCCGATCCCGCCGGCGACCCAGCGCACGGCGAGGGCGGTGAGCACCGCGCCGACGGCGGCGGCGAGGGCCACGACGTCGCCGCGCAGGCCGAGGGCGAGCAGCGCGAAGACCGCCGCGGCGCTCGCGCCCGTGCTGATGCCGACGATGTCGGGGCTGGCCAGCGGGTTGCGCAGCACGGTCTGGAAGACGGCGCCGCCCGCGCCGAAGCACAGCCCCACGCACAGCGCCGCGAGGGCGCGCGGCAGCTTCTGCTCGAGCATGAGGAACTCGGCCGTCGGCCGGTCGATGCCGACGCCCGCGATGATCCGCGCGGCGTCGGGGAACGTGTAGGTGTAGTCGCCGAGCAGCAGGTTCACCACGAGCGCGGTGAGGGCGGCCGCGCCGGTGCCGGCCACGACGAGGGCGTGGCGGCGGCGCGGGCCGCGCCGGGCCCGCCGCACGGCGGCGACGTCCGGTACGACGGCAGCCGGCGCCGGTGCGCCGACGGGGCGTTCGTCCACGGCGGTCACAGGCTGGCCAACCTTCCGCGACGGATCATGACGATGAAGACGGGGGCGCCGATGACGGCGGTCATGACGCCGACCTGCACCTCGCCGGGCGGCAGCGCGAAGCGCCCGACGGTGTCGGCGACGACGAGGAGCAGCGCGCCCCAGGCCGCGCTGAGGGGCAGCACCTTGGCGTAGTCGCCGCCCACCTGGCGCCGCACGAGGTGCGGCACGAGCAGGCCGAGGAAGGCGATGGGTCCGGCGAGGGCGACCGAGCCGCCGATGAGCAGCATGACCGCGACGCCGACGAAGGCGCGGTCGCGGGCCAGGTTGCGGCCGAGGCCGCGGGCGAGCTCGTCGCCGAGCGCGAGGGCGTTGAGCACGCGCGCGCTGGCGAGCGCGATGACGATGCCGACGCCCAGGAAGGGCGCGACCGTGAGGAAGGCGTCCATCTGCTTGCCCGCGACACTGCCGACCTGCCAGGCGCGGATCTGGTCGAGCGTCTCGCGGCTGGTGAGCAGGATGCCGGTCGTCCAGCTGGTGAGGGCGGCGGTGAGCGCCGCGCCGGCGATGACGAGCTTGGCCGGGGTGGCGCCGCCGCGACCGATGCTGGCCACGAGGTGCACGCCGAGGGCGGCCGCACCCGCGCCCAGGAAGCCGAACCAGATGTAGCCGCCGAGCGAGCCGGCGCCGACGTAGGTGATGCCGGCGACCATCGCGAACGCGGCGCCGGCGTTGATGCCGAGGAGGGCCGAGTCGGCCAGGGGGTTGCGGGTCAGGCCCTGCAGGGCGGCCCCGGCGAGCCCGTAGGCCGCCCCGAGCAGCAGGCCCACCATCGTGCGCAGGAGCCGGGCTTCCATGACCGCGTGGTCGGGGTGGCCCGCGTCGAGGAGCGCGCGCGGGTCGACGGCGCGGTTGCCGATGCACAGCGACGCCAGGGTGGCGACGACGAGGGCCGCGACGCAGATCGCGGCACTCGTCGTCGTCCTCCGGCGTGGAGTCCGTGCCCGGCCGGCTGTGGCGGTCCGGCCGGGCAGGTCCGGGGAGTCCTCCGTCTCGGACGAGACGGTCGAGGACGTGGTCATGGGGTGCTCAGTTGACCTGGGGGGTGCCGTCGATCGCCTGGGCGACCTTCGGGAGGAAGGCGTCGAGCGCGACCGGGATGCCGAGCACCGACGGGAAGGAGAGACCCAGGGTGTCGTTGGGCTCGAGCGAGATCACGTAGTTCTCGTTCGCCACCGGCGGGATCTGCTGGGCCAGCGGGGTGGCGAGCAGCTGCTCGGCCTCCTCGGCGGAGTTGCCGTAGGCGATCATCACGTCGGCCTCGAGCTCGGCCGCGCGCTCCGAGGAGACGTCGAAGAAGAACGTCTCGGTGCCGGCCTCCTCGACGATCGCCGGGTTCGTCATGCCGAGCTCGGTGAGGATGCCGGGACGGTTGTCGGTCTCGGTGTAGATGCTGACCTTCGACAGGTCCGTCGGGTAGAAGAACGTCCACAGGAAGGACGCGCCCTCGACCTGCGGGTTCTCCTCGACGGCGGTGGCCATGGCCTCCTCGACGTCGGCGGCGGCCTCCTCGGCCTGCTGCGTGCGGCCGAGGGCCTGGCCGACCATCTCGATCGACTGGCGCCACGTGGTCGCCCACTGCGTGCCCGGGTAGCCGACGACGTCGATCCCGGCGTCGGTGAGGGTGTCGTAGTCGTCCTGCGTCAGACCCGAGTTGGTGCCGATGACGACGTCGGGCTCCAGCGCGATGATCTCCGCGGTCGGGATGCCGTCGGTGACGTCGAGCAGCTGCGGCTCCTCCGCGCCGTCGATCTCGGCCAGCGCCTCGTCGAACCAGTCGGTGCGACCCTCGGCGTTGCCGCCCCAGCTCATCTTCTCGATCGCGATCGGGGCGACACCCAGGGCGACGGCGTTCTCGCCGTCGACGCCGAGGGTGACGACCTTCTCGGGCTCGTCCTCGATGGTGACGTCACCGAAGCTCGTGGCGATCGTGACGGGGAACGCGTCGGCCTCCGCCGTCGTGTTGGCCGTCGACTCGCCGGCGGAGTCGGCGTCGGAGGAACCGGTGGAGCAGGCGGTGAGGCCGAGCAGGGCCACGCCGGCCGCAGCCGCGAGGGCCGTGGAGCGGCGCAGGGAGGGGAGAGACAACGGAGTGCCCTTCAGGTGACGGGGGATGACAACCCGCCGGACGCTACTAAGGTGTGCCTAACCTTGGCAACTCCCCGTGACCCGGGTCTCACGCCCGCCCGGCGGGCGACGCTCAGATGGCCGTGCGGTGGAAGTTGAGGAACGACCGGGAGGGCGTCGGGCCCCGCTGGCCCTGGTAGCGCGAGCCGTAGCGCGCGGAGCCGTACGGGTGCTCCGCGGCCGAGCTGAGCCGGAAGAAGCAGAGCTGGCCGATCTTCATCCCGGGCCAGAGCTTGATGGGCAGGTTCGCCACGTTCGCCAGCTCGAGGGTCACGTGCCCCGTGAAGCCGGGGTCGATGAAGCCGGCGGTCGAGTGGGTCAGCAGGCCGAGGCGCCCCAGGGACGACTTGCCCTCCAGTCGCGCGGCCACGTCGTCGGGCAGCCCCACGACCTCGTACGTCGAGCCGAGCACGAACTCGCCCGGGTGGAGGATGAACGGCTCGTCGCCCGTCACCTCGACCTCCCGCGTGAGGTCCGCCTGGTCCTCGGCCGGGTCGATGTGGGCGTGCAGGTGGTTGTCGAAGACCCGGAAGAACCGGTCGAGGCGCACGTCGACCGACGACGGCTGCACCATGGCGGCTTCGAAGGGGTCCAGCGAGACGCGTCCGGCCTCGATCTCGGCCTGGATGTCGCGGTCGGAGAGCAGCACGGCGCCCAACCTAACCCGGGACCGGCCCCCCGGCAGCGGCGCCCGGGCGCACCGGCACACTGGATCCGTGCCCAGCGAGACCGTCTTCCACCGTTACGTCGCCCTCGGCGACTCCTTCACCGAGGGCGTGGGCGACCACGACCCGACCCGCGCGAACGGCGTGCGCGGGTGGGCCGACCGGGTCGCGGAGGTGCTGGCGGCCCGCACCGACGACTTCCGCTACGCCAACCTCGCCATCCGGGGCCGCAAGCTGCGGGGCATCGTCGAGGAGCAGGTGCAGCCCGCCATCGACCTCGAGCCCGACCTCGTCACGGTGTACGCCGGCGCCAACGACATCGTCCGCCCGAAGGTGGACCTCGACGCCCTGGCGGTCGTGTACGACGAGGCGGTCGGCCGCCTCGCCGCGACGGGCGCGCGGGTCGTGCTCTTCACCGCGTTCGACCCGGGCAGCGGCGGCATCTACGCGCCCATCCGCGGGCGCTTCGCCCTCTACAACGAGCACGTGCGCGAGATCGCCGAGCGCCACGGCGCGACGATCGCGGACTCCTGGCGCATGGCCCGCCAGCTCCCCGCCGACCTGGCCTCCTCCGACGCCCGCCTGTGGGACGAGGACCGGATGCACCTCGGCCCCGCCGGGCACCAGTTCGTCGCGATGATGGTGCTCGACGCGCTCGGCGTCCTCGAGCACGGGCTGGAGCCGCTCCCGCTGTCGGAGATCCCCGACGTACCCCGGCTCGCGAAGGTGCGCGCCGACCTCGACTGGACGCGCCGCTACCTCGGGCCGTGGGTCCACCGGCGGCTGACCGGCCGCTCGTCGGGAGACACGGTGGCCCCTCGGCGCCCCGGCCTCGCGCCGGTCGAGTAGCATCGGCGGCGGCCGGTCGCCCCGGCCGTGCGGATGTAGCTCAGTTGGTAGAGCGCGACCTTCCCAAGGTCGATGTCGCGAGTTCGAGTCTCGTCATCCGCTCCATGTCCTCCCCGACCTCCCCCGAGCCGGGCCCCTTCACCGGGTTCCCCGAGGCCGCGCTCGACTTCTACGACGACCTCGAGGTCGACAACACCCGCAGCTTCTGGCTGTCCCACAAGGAGCAGTACGACGCGTCCGTGCGCGCGCCGGTGCTGGCCCTGACCGCCGCGCTCGAGGACGAGTTCGGCGCCGCCAAGGTGTTCCGCCCCTACCGCGACGTGCGGTTCCGCACGGACAAGACGCCGTACAAGACCCACCAGGGCGCCTTCGTCGCGGCCGGCCCGTCGTGCGGCTGGTACGTCCAGGTCTCCGCGCGCGGCGTGCGCACCGGTGCGGGGTTCTACCGCGCCGACCCGCCGGCCCTGGCCCGCTACCGCGCCTACGCGGCCGACCCCGACACCGGCCCGCTGCTCGCGGAGCTCGTCGCGGCCGCCGAGGCCGACGGCTGGGAGCTCGCCGGGGACCGCCTCAAGACCGCGCCCCGGGGCTTCGACGCCGCCCACCCGCGCATCGCGCTGCTGCGCCACCGCTCGCTCTCGTTCGGCCGCGACCACGGCTTCGAGCCCTCGGTGATCGGTGTGCCCGCGTTCGCAGAGACGGTACGGCGGGACTGGCGCTCCCTGCGCCCGCTCGTCGAGGCGCTGGCCGAGGTGCTCGACGACCCGTTCGGCGCCGAGCCGGCCTGAGCCGTGCCCTGGCCGGCGCGTCGACCGGGCGCTCAGCGCGTCTGCCAGGCGTCCTCGTCGGCGGTGCGCTCGACGACCTCGGCGGGCAGCTCCCGCGACGACAGGTGCGCGATGGTCACGTTCTCGAAGACGTCGCGCAGCGAGTGCCGCGCGGCGATCCACACGTGCTGCAGCACGGCGGCCGCCTCGTTGTAGGTCACGGACTCCGGCCGCAGGCCGTAGACGGAGACCAGCGGGCCGTCGACGGCGCGGATGACGTCGGCCACCGAGATCTCGCCGGCCTCGCGCTGCAGGCGCCACCCGCCGTACTGACCCCGCTGGGAGACCACGAGGCCCGCGCGACGCAGGTCCGCGAGGATCGCCTGGAGGAACCCGTGGGGGATCTCCTGGAGCCGACCGAGCTCCTCCGCGCTGACCGGCCGTCCGTTGTCGCGCCCGGCCATCTCGATGAGGGCCCGCAGGGCGTAGTCGGACTTGGCGGAGACGCGCATGGGCCGATTCAACCAGAAGCGACACCACCCGGGTCCCGCGCCGGTGACCCCGTCGGGGTGAACAGGCCGGGGATCGGGCGGGCGGTCGGGCGGGGGATCAGGCGGGGAGGAGCTGCTCGTCGGCGGCCGCGTCGCGGGCCGCGGCCCGGCGCGCGGCGCGCTCGTGCTTGACGGCCCAGACGATGCCGACGACCCAGAGCACGCCGAGCACCGCGGCGAGCACGCCCGCCTGCGCGCCGGTGGCGCCGGCCGAGCCGGCGATCGTGTTCGAGTTGGTGAGCACGATGAGGCCGCCGGCGGCGACGCCGAGCACGCGCGCCGGGAGGATCTTCACGAGGTACGCCGCGATGGGCGCCGCGACCACGCCGCCCGCGAGGAGCGCCAGCGCGTAGCCCCAGTCGATGCCGGCCGCACCGAGCCCGAGCAGGAAGCCGAGCGAGCCGCCGACCGCGACGACGAACTCGGAGGTGTCGATCGAGCCGACCACCTTGCGCGGCTCGAGCCGCCCCGACGACAGCAGCGTCGTGGTGCCCACCGGGCCCCAGCCCCCGCCGCCGATGGCGTCGAGCGCACCGCCGAAGAGCCCCATGGGCGCGAGGAAGCCGGCGCTGGGGCGCCCGTTGAACTGCGGGCGGCGCCCGCCGAGCACGAGGAACCGGAAGATCACGTAGAGGCCGAGGGCGAGCAGGATGCCGGAGACCCACGGCTTGGCCGTGTCGCCCGGCAGGCTGACGAGGAACGTCGCGCCGGCGAAGGCCCCGACGAAGCCGGGCCCCGCCAGGATCGCGACCGTGCGCCAGTCGACGTTGCCCAGCTTGTGGTGGGAGAAGCCCGAGACCAGCGACGTGCCGATCTCGGAGAAGTGCACGGCGGCGGAGGCCGCGGCCGGGGCGACGCCCGCGGCGAGCAGCAGCGTGGAGGAGGTCACGCCGTACGCCATCCCGAGGGAGCCGTCGACGAGCTGGGCCAGGAACCCCACGACCCCCAGCACGATCAGCTTGCGCACACCTGCCCCCTCCGGGCCCGTCGTCCCCGTCCACGGCCAAGACGACCGCGACTGCTAACTCGACAAGGAAACCTAGGTTAGTCGCCGCGTGGGCGTATGGAGGCGTCCGGATGGTGGGACCGCCGGCGGTCGAGGTGGTGAGCGCCTCGCGACGCGATGCGCTCGGCGACTTGAAATCTCCGGCCGCTCGTCCGATCATTGAAGTTACTGGCTGGTAGCGATCGGCCCGACCCCTCTTCGACCGCACGAAGGTGATGCAGCGTGAGCCACTACAAGAGCAACCTGCGCGACATCGAGTTCAACCTCTTCGAGGTGCTCGGTCGCGACGAGATCCTCGGGACCGGTCGCTTCGCCGAGCTCGACGGCGAGACCGCCCGCGAGGTCCTGCGCGAGGTCGACCGCCTCGCCCGCGAGGACCTGGCCGCCTCCTTCGAGGACGCGGACCGCAACCCCCCGGTCTTCGACCCCACCACCCACACCGCCCCGATCACGCCGAGCTTCAAGAAGAGCTACGACGCGTGGATGGACGCCGAGTGGTGGCGCCTGCAGATCGACGAGGACCTCGGCGGCCAGCAGGCCCCGTCCAGCATCGTGTGGGCCCTCGGCGAGCTCGTGCTCGGCGCCAACGCCCCGGTGTGGATGTACGCCGCCGGCCCGGCCTTCGCGGCCGTGGTGCACCGCAACGGCACCGACCGCGACAAGCGCATCGCGCAGCTGATGGTCGAGAAGAAGTGGGGCGCCACGATGGTGCTCACCGAGCCCGACGCCGGCTCCGACGTCGGCGCGGGCCGCTCGCGGGCGACCCCCAACGAGGACGGCTCGTGGAACATCACGGGCGTCAAGCGCTTCATCACCTCGGCCGAGTCCGACCTGCAGGACAACATCATCCACCTCGTCCTCGCCCGTCCCGCGGGCATCGAGGGCGTCGGCGGCCCGGGCACGAAGGGCCTCAGCCTCTTCGTCGTGCCGAAGTACCACTTCGACCACGAGACCGGCGAGCTGACCGGCGAGCGCAACGGCGTCTACGTCACGAACGTCGAGCACAAGATGGGCATCAAGGTCTCCAACACCTGCGAGGTCACCTTCGGCGACCCGCAGGTCGGCGGCGGCGAGCCGGCCCAGGGCTGGCTGCTCGGCGAGATCCACGACGGCATCGCCCAGATGTTCCAGGTCATCGAGAACGCCCGGATGATGGTCGGCACCAAGGCCATCGCGACCCTGTCGACCGGCTACCTCAACGCGCTGGAGTACGCGAAGAACCGCGTCCAGGGCGCCGACCTGACCAACTCGGCGAAGACCGCGCCGCGCGTCACGATCACGCACCACCCCGACGTGCGCCGCTCGCTGATGACGCAGAAGTCGTTCGCCGAGGCCATGCGCTCGCTCGTGCTCTACACCGCCTCGTGGCAGGACAAGGTGCAGATCGCCGAGTCCACCGGCGAGAAGGACGACCTCGCCGAGGCCGTCAACGACCTGCTGCTCCCGATCGTGAAGGGCTACGGCTCGGAGCGCTCGTGGGTGCTGCTGGGCACCGAGTCGCTGCAGATCTTCGGCGGCTCGGGCTTCCTGCAGGAGTACCCGGTCGAGCAGTACGTGCGCGACGCCAAGATCGACACCCTCTACGAGGGCACGACCGCGATCCAGGGCCAGGACTTCTTCTTCCGCAAGATCGTCAAGGACCAGGGCCGCGCGCTCGGGCACCTCGCGGGCGAGATCAAGGGCTTCATCGAGTCCGAGGCGGGCAACGGCCGCCTCAAGACCGAGCGGGCCCTGCTCGCCACGGCCCTCGACGACGCGAACGCCCTCGTCGGCCTGATGATCAACGACCTCATGTCGGCCGACGCCTCCAGCGGCGGCGACATCCGCAACGTCTACAAGGTGGGTCTCAACACCACCCGCCTGCTCATGGCGCTCGGCGACGTGGTCTGCGGCTGGCTGCTGCTGCGCGGCGCCGAGGTGGCGCTCAACGCGCTCGCCGGCGACCCGGGCAAGGACAAGGCGTTCTACGAGGGCAAGGTCGCCGCGGCGCAGTTCTTCGCGCAGACCAACCTCCCGCGCATCAGCGCGGAGCGCGCCATCGCCGAGTCGACCGACCTGGCGATCATGGACCTCGACGAGTCGGCGTTCTGATCCCCCGGCGGGCGACCGCCTGACGCACCACCCGCTCCACGCAAGGGGCCCCCGGCGCACCGCCGGGGGCCCCTCGTCGTACCCGCCCGCCACCGGCCCCCGCCACCGGCCCCCGCCACCGGGACGGGTACGGCGGCCCTCACCCGCCCGGGGCCGCCGCCACCACCGCGTCGGTGAGCCGGTCGAGCACCTCGGAGCGCACGCGCCAGCGCTGCCAGAACAGCGGCACCGAGCTCGGCGCGCCGCCGGGCAGCGGGACGACGCGGCGTCCGGGCCGCGCGCCGCTGCCGGGCTCGTCGAGCTGTCCGTCGAGGAACATCCCCCAGCCCAGCCCGCGACGCACCGCCTCGGCCATGTCGGCCGTGGTCGGCACCCGGTGGACGACGTCCGGCGGCGGGACGCCGAGGCGCTCCAGCTGCTCGTGCTGCAGCGTGTCGAGCTCGTTGAACCGCACGAGCGGGAGCCGGCGCCAGTCGACGGCGTCCGGTCCACCGACCCGCGCCAGCAGGTCCGCGTCGACGACGGGGTGGTAGCGCAGCGCGCCGATCGGGCGCACCGAGCAGCCCTGGACGGGCTGGTCGTCGGAGGTGACGGCGGCCAGCACCCGCCCCTCGCGCAGCAGGCGGGCCGAGTGCGCCTGGTCCTCCACGTGCACCTCGAGCGCGACGCCGGCCCAGCCCGCGACGGCCTCGAGCACGTCGTGGAACCAGGTGGCGAGCGAGTCGGCGTTGACGGCGACGGCGACCGTCCGGGGCGCGGCGTCACCGCCGAGGCGCCGGGAGGCCTCCGCCGCCAGCAGCTCGGTCTGCCGGCCGAGGGCGACGAGCACCTCCCCGCTCGCGGTGGCGCGGCACGGCGCGGCGCGGCTCACGACGACCTGGCCGACCTGGGCCTCGAGCGCGCGGACGCGCTGGCTGACGGCCGACGGCGTGACGTGCAGCGCGCGGGCCGCCGCCTCGAACGTGCCGTGGTCGACGACGGCGACGAGGGCGGCGAGCTGGGCCGGCGCGAACATGAAGCAACGCTAAGCGATGCGAAGATCCTTTCGCTTCCCTTCACACCTGGGGCGCCCTAGCGTCGGGCGCGTGCCCCTCCCCGACTCCGCCCTGATCGCCCTCGCCACCGGCCTGGTCACCGGGCTCGGCCTCATCGTCGCGATCGGCGCGCAGAACGCCTTCGTCCTGCGCCAGGGCCTGCTGCGCCGCCACGTCGCCGGGGTGGTCGCGGTGTGCGCCGTCTCCGACGCGGTGCTCATCACCGCCGGCGTGGCCGGCGTCGGCGGGCTGGTCGACGCCGCGCCCCTCGCGCTCGAGGTGCTGCGGTGGGGAGGGGTCGCCTTCCTCGTGACGTACGGCGTGCTCGCCCTGCGCCGCGCCACCCGGGGCGACGCGCTCGACCCGGCGGCCGCCGCGGGGGCGGGGGCGCGCCGTACCCTCCTGACGGCCGCGGCGCTGACCTGGCTGAACCCGCACGTCTACCTCGACACCGTCCTCATGCTGGGCTCCGTGGCCCAGCAGGAGGGGCCGGACCTGCGCTGGTGGTTCGCGGGCGGCGCGGTCGTCGCGAGCCTCGCGTGGTTCACGGCGCTGGGGTACGGCGCGGGCCGGGCCCACCGCCTGCTGTCGCGCCCGGCGACCTGGCGCGTGGTCGAGACGCTCGTCGGCCTCGTCATGCTGGCCATCGCCGCGCGGCTCGCGTGGGCGCCGGTGGCCTGAGTCACGGCGCCCCGACCGGCGTCGCGGCGAGCCTGCGCGGACGACGAGGGGCGGGGTCACGGGCCTCCTCTAGGATGGGAGCCCCGACCTCCGTAGCCCGCCCTCGCTGCACCGCCCGCACCCGCGACCGCGACCAGCACCGACCACGAAGGCCGTCACTCCTTGCTGCTCGCCGTCGTCGCCGCCCACCTCGTCCTCGCCGCGGTGGCCCCCGCCCTCGTGCGCCTGCTCGGCCGCCGCGCGTTCCTCGCCCTCGCCCTGCTCCCCGGGGCCACGACCGTCTGGGCGGTCACGCTCCTCGACGACGTGCGTGACGGCGGCAGCGTCACGACGGTGGTCGACTGGGTCCCCGCGCTCCACCTCGAGCTGGCCTTCGCGGTCGGCACGCTGCAGTGGGTGATGCTGCTCGTCGTCGCCGGGATCGGCACGCTCGTGCTGACCTACTGCGCCTGGTACTTCGAGGACGGAGCGCCCGGGCTCCCCATCTTCACCACCAGCTTCGTCGCCTTCGTCGGCGCCATGCTCGGCCTCGTCATGGCGGACGACCTGCTCGTGCTCTTCGTCTTCTGGGAGCTCACGACGATCTTCTCGTTCCTGCTCATCGGCTTCGAGCCGACGAAGCGCTCCAGCCGGCTCGCGGCCATGGAGGCGCTCGTCGTCACCACGCTCGGCGGTCTCGTCATGTTCGTCGGCATGCTGCTGCTGGGCCGCGAGGCGGGGACGTTCCGCATCAGCGAGATCCTCGCCGACCCGCCGGCCGGCACGGCGGTGACGGTCGCCGTGCTGCTGCTGCTCGTCGGGGCGGTCAGCAAGTCCGCGATCTTCCCCTTCCACTTCTGGCTGCCCGGCGCCATGTCGGCGCCGACGCCGGTCAGCGCCTACCTGCACGCGGCCTCGATGGTGAAGGCCGGCATCTACCTCGTCGCGCTGCTGGCGCCCGCCTTCGCCGACGTGCCCGGCTGGCACCTGTCGCTGCTGACGCTGGGCACCGTCACGATGCTCGTCGGTGGCTGGCGGGCGCTGCGCCAGGTCGACGTCAAGCTGCTGCTCGCCTACGGCACCGTCAGCCAGCTCGGGTTCCTCGTCGTCGTGCTCTCCATCGGCTCCCGCACGGCCGGGCTCGCGGGGCTCGGCCTGCTGGCGGCCCACGCCCTGTTCAAGGCGACGCTCTTCCTCTCCGTCGGCATCGTCGACAAGCAGACCGGCACCCGCGACCTGCACCGGCTCTCCGGCGTCGGCCGGGCCGTGCCGGCCGTCGCGGTGGCCGCGATCCTGGCGGGCGCGTCCATGGCCGGCCTGCCCCCGCTGCTCGGGTTCGTCGCCAAGGAGACCGTCTTCACCGCGCTCCTCGAGCTCACCCACGGCGAGACCGCGGGGGTCCCCGGCTGGGCCGGGTGGCTCGTCGTCGCCGGTCTCGTCGCCGGCTCGGCGCTCACCGCCGGCTACACGGCGCGCTTCCTGTGGGGCGCGTTCGCCGCCAAGCCGGGCGTCGAGGCGACCCCGGTGAAGCCGCTCCACCCCGCGTTCGTCGTCTCCCCGGTCGTGCTCTCCGCGCTCGGCCTCGGCCTCGGCTTCGCCGGGGCGGCGCTGACGACCGTGTTCTCGCCGTACGCCGACACGCTCGTCGCGGGCGAGCACGAGGAGTACCTCGCGCTCTGGCACGGCCTCGGGCTGCCGCTGCTCTTCTCGCTGGTCACGATCGTCGGCGGCGTCGCGCTCTTCGTGGTGCGAGAGCCGCTGTGCCGCTTCCAGCGGCGGATGGCGCTGCCGGTCACCGCGGAGGGCGTCTACCGGTTCTGCATGCGCGCGGTCGACCGGGTCTCGGTCGAGGTCACCGGGACGCTGCAGCGCGGCTCGGTGGCCAACTACCTCGCCATCATCCTCGGCGTCGTGCTGCTCCTGCCGGGGTACGCCGCGGTGCGGGCCGTCGCGACCGGTCAGTCCCCCGTCGAGCTCGTGGCCTGGGACCGCATGGCGCAGCCGGTGATCGGCGTCGTCGTCGTGGCGGCCGCGATCGCGACGGTGCGCTCGCGCCGGCGGCTGCGGGCCGTCATCCTGGCCGGCGTCACCGGGTACGGCGTGGGCCTGCTCTTCCTCGTGCAGGGCGCGCCCGACATCGCGCTGACCCAGGTGCTCGTCGAGACGGTCAGCCTCGTCGTCTTCGTCCTGGTGCTGCGCCGGCTGCCGGACTACTTCACCAACCGGCCGCTGAGCCGCCAGCGCTTCTGGCGCATGGGGCTCGCGGCCCTGTTCGGCACCGCGGCCGCCGGGTTCATGGTCGTCGCCGCCGCCGCGCGCACCGCAACGCCCGTGTCCGCCGCCTTCCCCGAGGCGTCCGTCGAGTTCGCCTACGGCAAGAACATCGTCAACACGACGCTGGTCGACATGCGCGCCTGGGACACGATGGGCGAGATCTCCGTGCTCGTCGCCGCCGCGACCGGCGTGGCCAGCCTGATCTTCCTCGACACCCGGATGTCCGGCATCCGCCGCGTCCACGACATCCCGTACCCGAAGGGCGTCGAGAAGCAGCCCACGTCGCCGGGGCGCCGGGTGTGGCTGCCCGGTCCGCGCACCCTCAGCCCCGACCGCCGCTCGATCATCTTCGAGGTGGTCACCCGGCTGGTCTTCCACGTGATCATGGTGTTCGCGATCTACCTGCTCGTGGCCGGCCACAACCAGCCCGGCGGCGGCTTCGCGGCCGGCATGGTGACGGGTCTCGCGCTCGTCATCCGCTACCTGGCCGGGGGCCGCTACGAGCTCGACGAGGCTGCGCCGATCGACGCGGGCATCCTCATCGGCACGGGCCTGTTCATCTCCGCGCTGGCGGGGTTGGCGCCGATGCTCTTCGGCGGCGTGCCCCAGCAGACGGCGGACTACTACCTCCACCTCCCCCTGCTGGGCGAGGTGCACCTGGTCTCCTCGATCTTCTTCGACATCGGCGTCTACCTCGTGGTGGTGGGACTCATCCTCGACCTGCTCCGCACCTTCGGCTCGCGCCTGGACCGCCAGATCCTGCGCGCGGAGCGCGAGGGCCGTCCGGCCGGCTCCGGCTCGAAGCCCGGGGCGGTGGTCTGACGTGGAGGTCAACGCCACCCTCGTGGTGACCTGCGGCGCCCTCGTGGCCTGCGGCACCTACCTGCTGCTCGAGCGCAGCCTGACCCGCGTGCTCGTCGGCCTCGTGCTGCTGAGCAACGGGGTCAACATCATGTTCCTCATCTCCAGCGGGCCGTCGGGGAGCTCGCCCATCGTGGGCTCGTCGGACCCCGCGGAGATGACCGATCCCCTCCCCCAGGCGCTCGTGCTGACGGCCATCGTCATCACCCTCGGCACGGTCGCCTTCCTGCTCGCCATGGCCCACCGGTCGTGGCAGCTGCACGAGCACGACGACGTGCAGGACGACGTGGAGGACGCCGCCATCCGCAAGCTCGCCATCGACGACGCCACGTCGGACAGCTACGGCCTGACGACCCGGGCCCAGCAGGACGACGACGAGGCCCCCCGGGAGGACGGCGCATGACCAACCTGGTCCCGCTCCCCGTGCTGCTGCCCCTCCTGGGCGCCGGCCTCGCCCTCATGCTCTCGCGACGCCCGCAGGCGCAGCGGGCGGTGACGTTCGGCGTACTCGTCGCCATCGTCGTCATCGCCGCCGTGCTGCTCGTCGCCGCCGACCGGGACGGGCCGCAGGTGGTGTGGCTCGGGGCGTGGGAGGACATCGGCATCGCGCTCGTGGCCGACCGCCTGGCCGCGCTGATGCTGCTCGTCTCGTCGGTCGTCACCCTCGCGGTCCTCGCCTACTCCATCGGCCAGGGCATGACGGGTGACGAGTCGGAGGCGCCGGTCTCGATCTACCACCCGACGTTCCTGGTGCTCGTCGCCGGCGTCTCGAACGCCTTCCTGGCCGGCGACCTGTTCAACCTGTTCGTCAGCTTCGAGATGCTGCTCTTCGCCAGCTACGTGCTGCTCACGCTGGGCGGTACGGCGGCCCGCGTGCGGGCGGGCACCATCTACGTCGTCGTCAACGTGACGTCCTCGATGCTGTTCCTCATCTCGCTGGCCGCGGTCTACGCCGCGGTGGGCACGCTCAACCTGGCGCAGATCGCGCTGCGGCTCGACGACCTGCCCCACCACGTGTCACTGACGCTGCAGCTGCTGCTGCTCGTCACGTTCTCGATCAAGGCGGCCGTCTTCCCGCTGTCGCTGTGGCTGCCCGACAGCTACCCGACCGCGCCCGCCCCCGTGACGGCCGTCTTCGCGGGCCTGCTGACGAAGGTCGGCGTCTACGCGATCCTGCGGCTGCAGACCCTGCTCTTCCCCGCCAGCCCGCTGACCGACCTGCTGATGTGGGCGGCGCTGATCACGATGCTCGTCGGCATCCTCGGCGCGGTCGCGCAGTCGGACATCAAGCGCATGCTGTCCTTCACGCTGGTCAGCCACATCGGCTACATGATCTTCGGCATCGCCCTGGCCACCGAGGCCGGGCTGTCGGGTGCGGTGTTCTACGTGGCGCACCACATCACCATCCAGACCGCGCTGTTCCTCGTGCTGGGCCTCATCGAGCGCCGCGCCGGGAGCACGGCGCTGCTCCGCCTCGGCGGCCTGGCCCGGCTGGCGCCGCTGCTGGGCGTGCTCTTCTTCGTGCCGGCGATGAACCTGGCGGGCATCCCGCCGCTGTCCGGGTTCCTCGGCAAGGCCGGGCTGCTGCAGGCCGGCCTCGCCGACGGGTCGTGGCTGGCGGTGCTGCTCGTCGCCGGCGGCACCCTGACGAGCCTGCTGACCCTGTACGCCGTCGCGAAGACCTGGGCGCTCGCCTTCTGGCGGTCCCCCGAGCAGGCGCACGAGATGATGCGGATGCTGCCCACGGGCGCGGACCCGGCGGAGGACACCACCTCCTCGGCGCCGCACCTCGTGCGCCACCGCGGTCACGTGCACGTCGGCTCGGTCGCCTTCGGCGAGCGCGACGTCGCCGAGGCCAAGCGGGTGGCGGACGACGACGAGCCCGACCGGGACCTCCACCAGCGCCTCCAGGACGGCTCGCTGCCGTCGCGCCTGCCGGCGTCCATGGTCGTGCCGGCGGCCGGCCTCGTGCTGGTGAGCGTCGCCATCACGTTCCTCGCCGGCCCGCTGTTCGCGTTCACGGACCGCGCGGCGGACGACCTGCTCGAGCGCACGCCGTACCTCTCCGCCGTGCTGGGGGACGAGGGATGAGCCCGCAGATGAAGACGACGCGCGGGGGCCTGCAGCGCCCGGCGCGCTACCGCTCCGTGCAGTGGCCGATGGTGCTGGTGCTCACCCTCGTGTGGTGGGCGCTGTGGGGCAGCTACAGCGCGTTCTCGTTCGTCGGCGGCGTCGTGGTCGCGGTGGGGGTCTGCCTCGTCTTCCCGCTCCCGCCCCTGCGGATGCAGGTGCGGCTGCGGCCGTGGGCGTTCGTCGTGCTGGTGGCCCGGTTCCACTGGGACGTGCTGGTCGCCAGCGTCCAGGTGGCCCGCGTGACGCTGTTCCCGCCGAAGGACCTGACGAGCGCCCTGGTGGAGGTGCCGCTGCGCACCGAGTCCGACTTCGTGCTCACCGTCGTCGCCCAGCTCGCCTCCCTCGTGCCCGGCAGCGTCGTGGTCGAGGTGCACCGCGCCAGCCACACGCTGTACCTCCATGCGCTCGACGTCTCCGACGAGGCCGACATCGAGGACGTGCGCCGCCGCGTGCTCGCGCAGGAGGACCGGGTGCTGAACGCGTTCGGCGGACCCGAGGAGCACACCCTGACGGAGGTGGACCGATGACCGTGATGACGGCCCTCATGGCCGTGGCGGGACTGCTGCTCGGGGTGTCCGCCCTGCTCGTGGTGCTCCGCATGGCGCTGGGCCCCACGATGCTCGACCGCGCTATCGCGTTCGACGTGCTCATCGCGGTCAGCATCTGCGCCGTCGCCGTCGAGGCGGCGATCGACGCCAACACCGAGACGATCCCGCTGCTGCTCGTGGCGACCCTGCTCGGGTTCGTCGGCTCCGTCAGCGTCGCCCGGTTCTCGCCGGGCAGCGACGACGTCGAGGCCGAGGAGTCCGACGACCCCGACAACCGCGCGCGGCTGGCCCAGCGCCGGGCGCGCAGCCTGCGCGAGGACAGCCTGCGGGCGAGGAGGATGAAGCGATGAGCCTGACGGACGTCCTCGACGTGGTGGCCGCGGCGCTCCTGCTCCTCGGAGCGCTGCTGACCCTCATCGCGGCCATCGGGCTGCTGCGCTTTCCCGACCTGCTGACCCGGATGCACTCCGCGACCAAGCCGCAGGTGCTCGGCCTGCTCCTCGTCGTGCTCGGCCTCGCCCTGCGCCTGCGCGACCCCTCCGCCACCGCGCTGCTCGTGCTCGTCGCGATCTTCCAGATGGTGACCTCGCCCGTCGCGTCCCACATGGCCGGGCGCGCGTCGTACCGAGCCGGGCAGGTGCGCGACGACCTCCTCGTCGCCGACGAGCTCAGCGAGGCCCTGCCGCGGCTGAAGGAGAACCGCGGCGCGCCGTGACGGGGCGTGGCGGGTTCCCCGGTGCACCGGGGAACCCGCCACTTCCGGTGCCAAGCTTTCACCCGGAAGTGGCGGGTTGCGGCGTCAAGTGTCGCCCGGAGGCAAGTCCGGGGCCGGTACGGCGGCCCGCCCGGCCGCGCGCCTCTCCCGCTCGGCGGGGCTCGAGGCCCCGCCCCGCCCCGGACGCACGAGAGCCCCCGAGCATCGCTCGGGGGCTCTCGTCATGCCGGGGACGCCCGGGGGCGTCGGCGATCAGCGCGTGAAGCGCTGCTCCTTGCTCCACCGCTCCTTCTTGCGACCCGCGCCCTGGGGCGCGTCGTCGCGGTTGCGCGGGCCGCGCTCCGACCGCTCGGGGCGATCGGCGCTGCGGGCGCCGGCCGGGGCGCCGTCGCGGTTGCCGCGGTAGCCGCCGCCCTCGCGGTTGCCCTGGTAGCCGCCACCCTCGCCGGAGCGCTCGGGACGGTTGCCCTGGTAGCCACCCTCACGGTTCCCGCGGTAGCCACCCTCGCGGGCACCACCCTCACGGTTGCCCTGGTAGCCGCCCTCACGGTTCCCGCGGTAGCCACCCTCGCGGGCACCACCCTCGCGGTTGCCGCGGTAGCCACCCTCGCGGTTGCCCTGGTAGCCGCCACCCTCGCCGGAGCGCTCGGGGCGGTTGCCCTGGTAGCCGCCCTCACGGTTCCCGCGGTAGCCACCCTCGCGGGCACCACCCTCGCGGTTGCCCTGGTAGCCGCCGCCCTCGCGGTTGCCGCGGTAGCCGCCCTGGCCACCACCGCGGTTGCCGAAGGAGCGCGAGCCGCCGCCACGGGGGCCGCCCTCGCTGCGGGGACCGGCGGTGCGCTGGGGAGCGGCCTCGCCGGACTCGTCGAGCGACTTCACGGTCAGCGGACGCTGCGCCTTGCGGAAGTCGTGGTGACGGACCTCGACCGCGGCGCCCTTCTGCAGGCGGACGACGGAGGAGAGGAACTTCGGCGTGGTCAGCGTGACGACACCACCGTCGTCACCGGCGCGGGCCGTGCGGCCCGAGCGGTGCAGGTAGGCCTTGGGGTCGGAGGCCGCGTCGAAGTGCACGACGAGCTTCACGCCGTCGACGTGGATGCCGCGGGCGGCGACGTCGGTGGCCACGACGGCCTGGGCGTCGCCGGAGGAGAAGCGCGCGAGGTTCCGCTCGCGCACCCGCTGCGACAGGTCGCCGTGCAGGTCGACGGCCGGGAGGCCGGCCTGCTCGAGGGCGTCAGCGAGCTCGATGGCGCCCTCACGGGTGCGGGTGAACACGATCGTGCGGCCGTTGGCCTTCACGAGGTCGACAGCGGCGTCGACCTTCTCGCGGAAGCCGCCGACGACCATCGTGTGGTGGGTCATGGTGGTGACCGCACCGGCGTTCGGGTCGAGCTGGTGCAGGCGCGGGTCGCGCAGGTGGTGACGCACCAGCGTGTCGACGTCGCCGTCGAGCGTGGCGCTCAGCAGCATGCGCTGCGTGCCGGCCGGCGTCATGCCGACGAGCTCGTCGACGACCGGGAAGAAGCCCAGGTCGCACAGGTGGTCGGCCTCGTCGAGGACGGTGACCTCGACGTCGTCGAAGAAGCAGTAGCCGTTCTCGAGCAGGTCGCCCAGGCGGCCCGGCGTCGCGACGACGATGTCCGCGCGCTGGCGGAGCTGACGGGTCTGGCGCTCGTAGGGCACCCCGCCGTACACGGTCGTCAGCTTGAGGCCGACGGCCTCGGCGAGCGGCTGCATCGAGCGGGTCACCTGCGTGGCGAGCTCGCGCGTCGGCACGATGATGACGGCGCGGGGGTGGCAGGGGCGGCTGCGCTTGCCGGCGAGGCGCTGCATCACGGGGATGCCGAACGCCAGCGTCTTGCCGGAGCCGGTCTGGGCGCGGCCCAGGACGTCGTGGCCGGCGAGGCCGTCGGGGATGACGGCCTGCTGCACCGGCGTGGGCGACGTGATGCCCTGCACGGCGAGCGCGGCGATGAGGTCGGCGCGCAGCTCGGGGAACGACGGGGCGTCCTCGGCGGCCGCGGCGAGCGCCTCGGCGATCTCGGTGGCCTCGTCGGCCTCGGCGACCTCCGGGACCTCGACGTCGGCGGCCTCGGTGGTCGCGGTCGTCTCGTCGGCGGCGGGGGCCTCCGACTCGGCCGCGGCGGCGGCCTCGGTCTCGACGGACTCGATCGGCGCGGACTCCGTGGCGGGGTCCGTCACGACGGGCTCGGCCGTCGGGTTCTCGGAGGTGCTGCTCGCGGCAGCGGTGTGCTCAGGGGTGTGGGAAGACAAAGCGGAACCTTCAATTCACAGCGGTGACGGGCATGCGTCTGCGCGCGGAACCGCGGGTGCGGAGCCGATGGGCCTGACGAGACGCGATCTCGATGAACCCGATCGCTGGTCTCTGCATCCCCTGGAGCGGGGACGCACCACACCGGGTGCAAGGAAAGAGGTGGCTGCCGCCGCGAGGGGCGGACCACTGGCCGTCGTCCAGAGTACGCCGCTGCTCCCCCGACCGTGAATCCTCACGGTTGTCTCGTGGGTCACCCCCGGGGCGGTCCGACCCGTGGTGGCAGTCTGTGCCCGTGAGCACCGAACCCACCGACGAGACGTCGGGCACCCCGACCGCGACGCCGACCGACAGCCGGCCCGTGCTGATGCGTCGTCGCTGGTGGGTGACCTTCACGGTGCTGCTGGCGGCGGTCGTGGCCGTCGTCTGGTGGGTGCGCCAGCCCGACGCCGACCCGCCCGCCGACGACCCCGACAGCTCCAGCGAGAGCGGCGGGGACAGCGGGGACAGCGAGGACGGGAGCGCCGCGGACGACGGGACGCTGGGCGTGCCCGACGGCTTCGACGTCGGCGGCACGGCGTGGGAGCGCGACACCTCCCCCGCGGCGCAGCAGCGGCTCGACCAGGCGCTCGAGGTGCTGTCGGACCGACCCGCGGGGGCGGAGGGCGGTCCGGAGGGCGGCGTCTACGTCGTCGAGGGCACGAGCGACCCGGCCGAGCAGCTGGTCGCCGTGGTGCTGGCCAGCGAGGCCCTGGGCACCGCCCCGCCGGCCGAGATCGCGGCGCAGACGGTCGAGTTCAACCTGGGCCAGGAGATCGTCTCCGACGAGGTCGACGGCGGCGGCGTGGCGTGCGGCTTCGTGCCCGTCCTGCTCGCGGACGAGCAGCAGGCGCAGCAGTGGTTCTGCGCGGCGGCGTACGGCGACGCGGTCGCCAACCTCCTGCTCCCCCTGTCGGTCACCGACGCGGCCGCGGCCACCGCCCAGGCCACCGCCTTCTACGAGGCCGCCCGCGCCTGACGGCCGCCGGGACCGGCGCGCGCCCGGCGCGCTCCCCGGCGCGCTCCCCGGGCTCAGCCCTCCCCGCCGAGCGGCAGCAGCAGCTGCGCCGGCCCGTCGGCGCTGACGCGGACCGGCACCCCCCAGTCCTGCTGGTGCAGGTGGCAGGCCGCACCCTCTGCGGGCACGCCGTCCGGCGCGACGTCGCACGACGCCGCCCGCGCGGCCACGTGGAGCACGCCCTCCCCGACGGCCGGGTCGAGGACGAGCCGGCGTACCAGGTCGGTGCCCCGCCCCTCGCCGTCGCGCAGCAGCGCGGGCGGGGTGGCGGAGACGTGGAGCTGCGACGGCGGACCGAAGCGGTCGTCGACCTTCTGCCCCGGCGGCGGCGTGAACGCGACGACGAGCTCGACGCCGCCCGCGACCTCGGTGACGGGGCGCTGCGTGGTGTGGGCGAAGCCGTCGGTGGCGACGACCCCGCCGAGGGCCACGCGGGTGAGGCGGTGGGCCGTCGACTCCACGACGACGAGGTGGTCACCCTCGACGTGGGCGCCGCTGGGCTCCGCCAGGTCGGTCGCCAGCGTCGTCAGCTCGCCCCGCTCGCCGGCCCGCGGGTCGAAGCGGCGCACCGCGCCGTTGTAGGTGTCGCAGACGGCCACCGAGCCGTCGGGCAGCACGGTGACGCCGAGGGGGTGCTGCAGCAGTCCCGCGTCCTCGTCGTGGCCACCGGGGCCGTCGCGGAACCCGAAGTCGAACAGCCCGGAGCCGACCGCGGTGCGGACCTCGCCGGTCGTGCCGTCCACCCAGCGCAGCGACGAGGTCTCGGAGTCGGCCAGCCAGAGGCGGTCCCCGTCGACCGCCAGGCCGGAGGTCTGGGCGAACCACGCCGACGCGAGCGGGCCGTCGAGGAGGCCCTCGTTGGTCGTGCCCGCGGCGACCTCCACCGCGCCGGTGAGGGGGTCGAGGGTCCACAGCTGGTGGATCCCGGCCATCGCGACCCACACCCGGTCGCGCCACCACACCACGTCCCACGGCGAGGACAGCCGCTCCGTGCCGTCGCCCTGCATCCACTGCGTGCCGTCGCCGGCCAGCACCCGGGTGCCGCCGTCGGCGAGGGCGAGGCCCACGAGCCGGTGGGCGACGGTGTCGGCGACCACCACGTCGTACCCCGCCCGCTGCGCCACGTCCGCCGGGAGCAGGCACACCCCGTTGGGCTCGCGGAACCCGCCGAAGCGCCGCAGCACCGGGCCGTCCGCGCCGGCCAGCTCGACGACCTCGTCGTGGCCGGCGTCCGCGACCAGCACCCGCCCGTCGGGCAGCGGCACCGCCTTCGCGGGGAAGCGCAGGTCGCCCGCGACGGCGGGCGGCGGGACGTACGGCGAGTCCCCCGGCTGCAGGGTGCCCCGCTCGCGGTGCTCGGCCACCAGCTCGTCGAGCAGCCGGTCGACGGCGTGGGCGTGACCCTCCCCGGCGTACTGCGCCACGACGTAGCCCTCCGGGTCGACGAGCACCAGCGTCGGCCACGCACGGGCCGTGTAGGCCTGCCAGGTGACGAGCTCGGGGTCGTCCAGCACGGGGTGGGCCACGTCGTACCGCTCCACGGCGGCCACGAGTGCGTCCGGATCGGCCTCGTGGACGAACTTCGGGCTGTGCACGCCGACGACGACGAGGTGGTCGGCGTGCTTCTCCTCCACGGGGCGCAGCTCGTCGAGCACGTGCAGGCAGTTGACGCAGCAGAAGGTCCAGAAGTCGAGCAGCACGAAGCGGCCCCGCAGGCCGCCCAGCGTCAGGGGCTCCGCCACGTTCAGCCAGCCGCGCCCGCGCAGCTCGGGGGCCCGGACCCGGGGGACGGTGCCGTCGTTCCTCGTCATGCGGGCGAATCTAGGCGGCGCCACCGACCGTCCCGACGCGGCCCTCCACAGGACGTCGCGGGGCCTCCCCGTGGGTCGGTGCCGTGGCTACTGTGGCGCCCATGACGACGCAGGAGTCCGTGCCCGCGACCACCGCCCCCGACGACGACACCGCCCGCCTGGCGGCGTACGTCGACGTGTGGTGGCTGGCGGTCGGCGAGGCCCTCGAGCTGGCCGAGCAGGTCCCCGACGACGCCTGGGCGACGCCGACCGAGCTGCCGGGGTGGACGGCGCGCGACGTGCTGGCCCACCTGGCGCACCTCGAGGCCGTCGCGGTCGGCGCCGAGCACACCCCGGTGGACGTCGGCGAGGCACCGCACGTCCGCAACGACATGGGGCGCTTCTGCGAGGAGGGCGTCGTGGCGCGGCGGGACTCGCCGCCCCGCACGCTGGTGCACGAGCTGCGCGCGGCGGCGACCACGCGGCGTACCGCGCTCGCGGCCACCCCGCCCACCGACCCGTCCGCTCCCGCGCCGGGCGCGTTCGGCGCGATCGGGTGGGACACCGAGACCTTCCTCGGCAACCGCCCCCTCGACGTGTGGATGCACGCGCTGGACATCCGGCGGGCCGTCGGCCTGCCGGGCGAGGTGGAGGGGCCGGCGGCGTCGTACGTCGCGACCAAGCTGCTGCGCTCGTTGCCGTTCGTGGTCGGGAAGCGGGCGCAGGCGCCCGTGGGTACGACGGTCGTGCTCGACGTCGCGGGACTGTCCCCCGTCGCGGTCGAGGTGGGCGCGGACGGCCGGGCGCGGGAGGTCGACGTCACGGCCGTGGCGAGCCCGTCGGTGCGGCTGTCCTGCGACCTGGAGACCTACGTGCTCGCCGCGGGCGGGCGCGGGACGCTCGACCCGGCCGCGTTCGGCGTCGAGGGCGACCGCGCGCTCGCCGACCGCGTCCTCGCCAGCCTGGCGGTCACGCCGTGAGCGCCTGGTCGCTGGCCGACGTGCCGTCACTGACCGGCCGCACGGTGGTGGTCACGGGTCCGACCAGCGGGCTCGGCGAGGTCACTGCGCTCGAGCTGGCCCGCGCCGGCGCCCGCGTCGTGCTGGCCGCCCGCAGCGAGGCGAAGCTGGACGTCACGGAGGCGGACATCCGCCGCGAGGTGCCCGGCGCGCAGCTGGAGCGCCTGCTCGTCGACCTGTCGTCCCTGGCCTCCGTGCGCGCGGCGGGCGCCGCCGCCGCGCCCCTCGGCGCGATCGACGTGCTCGTCAACAACGCGGGCGTGATGGCGACGCCGGCGCGCCGCACCGACGACGGCCTCGACCTGCAGATGGCGACGAACCACTTCGGCCCGTTCCTGCTGACCGGCCTGCTGCTCCCGCAGCTCGTCGAGGGCGGCGAGGGGCGCGTCGTGACGGTGTCGTCGATGATGCACACCATCGCGCGCACGCCGCCGCTGGGCGACCCGCGGCGGGCACCCCGGCGCTACAGCCGGTGGGGCGTCTACGGGCAGACGAAGCTGGCCAACCTGCTGTTCACCCACGAGCTGCAGCGCCGGGCCACGGCGGCCGGTCTCCCGCTGCGGGCGCTGGCGGCGCACCCGGGCTACGCGTCGACGCACCTGCTGTCCTACGGGCAGACGGGCGGGTCGGGCGGCGGGGCCGCCTCGATCCTCGACGCCGTCACCCGGTTCACCGCCCAGTCGGCGGCGCAGGGTGCGCAGCCGACGATCATGGCGGCCACCGCGGACCTGCCCGGCGGCACCTACTGCGGACCCGGCGGGTTCCGGGGCATCCGCGGCAAGCCCCGGGTCGTGGGTTCCACCGCGCTCTCGCGCGACGCCGAGGCGCAGCGACAGCTGTGGGAGCTGAGCGAGGAGACCGTCGGGCTCACCTGGCCCTGACCGAGGTCGCCGGCCCACGGCCGGTCCCGGTGGTCGAGGTGGCCGCCCCCACCTGTGGTTGAGGTCGCCGCGCCCACCCGGTGGTCGAGGCGGCCGCCCCCACCGGTGGTTGAGGTGGCCGCGCCCACCCGGTGGTTGAGGTGGCCGCGCCAGCGGCCCTCGAAGGCACGCCCATCCACCTGCGCCCGCCCGGTGGTTGAGGTGGCCGCGCCAGCGGCCCTCGAAACCACGCCCGGCTGCCCCTCTGGGCCCGCTCCGGATATGGCCTGACCTGCCAGAACTGGTCCGGTGGAGAACCCTCGATCGGGTCCGAGAATGTCGGTGGTCGCTGGTGTGATGGGTCCATGACCGAGACAGCGCTGCACCCCCTCGCCGGGGTTGCTGCGCGTCTGCACGCCGACCTCGACGACGGCTTCGACCTCGGTCTGCTGACCCTCGGGTCCGCCGCGACGGGTGCCGCCCTCGTGGAGCTCGAACGCGCTGCGAACCGCCTCTCGGCGTTGCAGTCGCGGTTGCTGGCCCACGCCGTCGAGGTGCGGGTGGAGGAGGAGACCGGTGCGCCGTCGACCGCGGTGTGGTTCGCGAACGCCACGCAGGTCACCCGCGCGGAGGCGCACCGTCGGGTCCGCACGGCGATCGCGGTGGACGAGCAGTACGACGCCCTCGCCACCGGCTGTGCGTCCGGGGAGGTCTCGCCCAGCCAGGCCGAGGCCGTCGTGCGGGCGCTGGACGACCTGGGCGGTGCCATCAGCGCGGAGGTCCGGGCGGATGCCGAGCGCGCACTGGTGGGGTTCGCGGTCGATCACGACGCGAAGGACCTGCGGGTGCTGGGCCGGCGCATCCTCGACGTCGTCGCCCCCGCTGTCGGCGAGGCCCACGAGGCGGAGGTGCTGGCCCGTGAGGAGCGGGAGGCCGCCGCCAAGGTCCGGTTGACGATGCGGGAGGACGGCCACGGCAGTGTCCACGGTCGGTTCACGATGCCGGAGATGCACGGGGCGATGTTCGCGAAGATGCTCGACGCCATCGCCTCGCCCCGACGGGATCACCTACGCGGCGGGGCGGACCACGACGCCGCTGACGACACGGGCGACGCTCGGCCGTCGTGGGCGCGCCGCGGTCAGGCGTTCGTCGAGCTGATCGAGCGGATGCGCGACGCCGACCTGCCCGACGCCGCAGGAGCGGGGGCGACGGTGGTGGTGACGATGCAGGTCGCCACCCTCACGGGCGGTCTCGCTGCGGCGTCCCTCGACACCGGGCACCGCATCTCGCCCGGCGAGGCCCGACGGCTCGCCTGCGGCGCGGACCTCGTGCCGGCGGTGCTCGGCAGCAAGAGCGAGGTGCTGGACCTCGGCCGGTCGGCGCGGTTGCACAGCAAGCCTCAGCGGATCGCGATGATCCTGCGCGACGGCGGCTGCACCGCCGACGGATGCGACGCACCACCCCACCGCTGCGAGGCCCACCACGAGGACCCCTGGTCACGAGGAGGCCGGACCTCCGTCGCGAGGGGGCGGCTCTTGTGCTGGCGACATCACCGCGTCGCCCACGACCCGACGTACCTCACCGAGACCCTCGGCACCGGCAAGCTCCGGTTCACCCGGCGGAACTGAGCAGCCCCCACGATCGGGCCCCGGTGGTTGAGGTGGGTTGCTCTGACAACCCCTCGAAACCACGCCCAGGAACCCCGTCGTGGTTCCGAGGGCCGCTGGCGCGGCCACCTCAACCACCGAACAGGCGCAGCCACCTCATGCCCTCGGTGGTTGAGGTGGGTTGCTCTGGCAACCCCTCGAAACCACGCCCGAACAACCCCTCGTGGTTCCGAGGGCCGCTGGCGCGGCCACCTCGACCACCGCACTGGCGCGGCCACCGCGTGCCTTCGGTGGTTGAGGTGGGTTGCTCTGGCAACCCCTCGAAACCACGCCCAGGTTCCCTCGTGGTTTCGAGGGCCGCCGGGGCGGCCACCTCCACCACCGGACAAGCTCGGCCACCGCATGCCCTCGGTGGTTGAGGTGGGTTGCTCTGGCAACCCCTCGAAACCACGCCCGAACAACCCCTCGTGGTTTCGAGGGCCGCTGGCGCGGCCACCTCAACTACCGGACAGGCGCGGCCACCTCGACCCCACGCCCCTCGCAAACCGCTCGCGCGCGCTGCCCCACCCCGCGACGATGCGACCCGTGGACACGGTGGTGTGGATCGACGAGGCGGAGGCGGGGTGCTGCGGGCCGGCGTTCGCGGTCGCCGACGTCGTCGCGTGGCCCCTCACGGCCGACGTGGAGGCCCCCGACGGCCTGCATGACCTCGACCCCGAGCTGGGGTAGGTCGCGTGGCGGCTGTCCCTGCACGACCAGCCCGCGCCGGCCGCGCAGCGCGGCAGGGTGCGGCGCATCCGCGCGCTCAAGACCGACGTCGACCCCGAGCCGCCGACCCGGTGGCCGGCGCCGCCCCGACCGCGGCGGGGCGGCTACGCGCCGGGGCCGGAGCTGGCGTCGTACCTCGTCGACGTGCCCCAGGTGCACCGCGACGACGAGCCCTCGTCCGCGGACCGGCGCATCGCCGGGTGGCTCGTCGACCTCGACCTGTTCTGACCCCCGGGAGCCGGGGGCCGGGAGCCGGAGCCAGGAGCCTCAGCGCGAGCGCGGACCGAACGACGGCGTGATCTTCGCGAACGCCGACTCGCGGGCGACGCGGGCGTTGCGGGTCGCGAGCAGGAGCACCTGCTCGATGCGCTCGCGACCGAAGGTACGGCGCGCGCTCGACGTCTGCGCGCCGTCGAAGAGCCGCTTGGCGGCAGCGATCGCGTCGGGCGACTTCGTGCGCAGCGTCTCCGCGAGCGCCTCGGCGGCGGCGACGGGCTCGGGGTCGAGCTCGGTCACCAGGCCCAGGTCACGGGCCTCCTTGCCCGAGATGACCTCGGCGGTCATGGTCAGCTTCTTCGCCACGTCGATGCCGACGAGCTCGGAGATGCTCCGCACGCCGCTCATGTCGGGGATGAGGCCCCACTTGCCCTCGAGCACCGACCAGCGGGAGTCGGGGGTGGCGATGCGGAAGTCCGCTGCCAGCGCGATCTGCAGCCCGCCGCCGTAGCAGTGGCCGTGCACGGCCGCGATCACCGGCACGGGCACCCGGCGCCAGGCCCAGCAGGCCTCCTGGAACTTGTTGGTCCCCCGCAGCGGCGACGGCAGCAGCGCCGCCGCGATCGCCGCCGGCTTGCGCATGACGGACCCGAAGTCGAGACCGGCGCAGAACGAGTCCCCCTCGCCCGAGATGACGACCGCCCGCAGGCTGCGGTCGGTGCGCAGCCAGCGGGCGGTGCGGATCAGGTCGTCGAGCGTCTCGAGCGTCAGCGCGTTCAGCTTGTCGGGACGGGCCAGGCGCACGTGCGCCACGCCGTTCTCGACCGTGCAGGTGACGTATGTGGTGGTCGGCGAGGAGGCGCGCATGTCCGCGATGGTACTCGCGGGTAACGAAGCGCGCCTCCCCCCGACTCAGCGGAAGCGCTTGCTGACGTCCGCGGCGCTGTGCGAGGAGCCCGAACCGGCGGGCCGGGCCGCGCCGGAGCGAGCGGCGCCCGCACCGGCAGTGCGGCCCCCGCCGGAGCGCGCGCCGCCCGTGGAACCACCACGGCCGCCGGCCGAGCCG